>JAUWPC010000365.1 GCA_030611815.1 Desulfobacteraceae bacterium | reverse complement strand
ATGGGGATTCGCGGGCCTCTCGGCATCTGGTATCCGTGGGATGAGATGGAAGGGAAGAATGTGGTCATCATAGGGGGTGGATTTGCCTTTACCACATTGAGATCCAGTATCATTTATATGATAGATCCTGCCAACCGCACTAAATTCAAGGATATCACGGTAGTTTACGGCGCCAGGAGCCCGGGCATGCTCCTCTACAAGGACGAGCTGGCCCAGTGGGAGCAGAGGGATGACATCAACATGCATATCACGGTGGACGGTACGGATGATCCTGACTGGAAATACAACATTGGTTTCGTGCCCACCATAACGGAAGAAAAGATCACCAGCGCGGACAACTCAATCGCCATCGTGTGCGGCCCGCCCATCATGATCAGGTTCACCCAGCCGGTACTGGAAAAACTCGGATTCCCGCCAGAACGGATTATCCTCTCTCTCGAAATGCGAATGAAGTGCGGAATAGGTATCTGTGGTCGCTGCAATATCGGGGATCAGTACGTGTGTAAGGACGGCCCTGTCTTCTCATTAGCGCAGCTCAAGGAGATGCCGTCGGAATATTAAAGTTGTTCAAAACAGCCCACTCTTGCTCCCTTAGGCCCGCCCCGCAGCTCTTGAAAACCGAAAGGGGCAGGGTCACTTTCTATCTGCCAAACCGTTAATATATTTCCGCCTGCTTGCCTGCATCGAGACCTTTGAAAAATGTTCAATTTTGGTCAAGATCAAGGAAGGCGAAAATTTCAACCGAAGGAATATATTGAATATTTCGAGGATTGAAATTTGAGTCTGACGCCGAGATTGGCCAGATAAGCGCAGACTTCGAAAGGGGGCGTTTTTCAAAGGTCTCGCATCAACCCCGATGTTGTGTTAGAATCTATTCAACTCCAGGGGATTTAAATAGGATACATCAAACGGGGCTCAAATTGGAGGTGAATGAGATGAACGAAGACAATCGGTTGATACGGAGAGGCGCTCAAGCGGAGATAACGCTCAAGGCCGCCATCATTGGAGGTGGAAAGGCCTGCCATGATCTTCTGGTTCTCTTGAACGATGAACGTCACAAGCGGTTGAAGATAGAAATAGTGGGCGTGGCTGATCCCAGGCCGGAAGCCCCCGGCATCTCCCGTGCCAAGTCGATGGGAATCTTCACCACATCTGATTTTACCGACCTCTATACCCTCCCAGGTCTCAACCTCCTCATCGAACTGACCGGATCAATGGACATAAGAGAGCGAATGATCCGCACGAAACCGCTCCACATCAGTTCCATTGACCACCGGGGCGCCCGCCTTTTTTGGGATC
Source organism: Desulfobacteraceae bacterium (assembly GCA_030611815.1). Taxonomy (GTDB): domain Bacteria; phylum Desulfobacterota; class DSM-4660; order Desulfatiglandales; family Desulfatiglandaceae; genus Desulfacyla. Next base: position 1,946 of record JAUWPC010000365.1, on the reverse strand, counting down.
TGATCCAGATAGAGACCGAAAAACAGCAGTTACAACAGGAATCGGAAAAGGCCATCAGGAGGGAAAGGGACTGGTCCCAGAGATTCATAGATTCCCTCGGGGACAAGATAATGGTTCTCGACATGGATCGTACCATATACAGGGTCAACAGGACCTTTGTGAAAGCAACCGGGTTGAGTGAAGATGCGGTATTGGGAAAACCATGTTATGAAATCACCCACCGCGTCTCGGAACCGTGTAATGGGGAAGATCATGGCTGCCCTTTTGAGGAAGTGCTTGCAACCGGAGCCTCCTGCTCGGTAATACATCAACATAAAGATACGGAAGGAAAGCTTATCTTTGAAGAGATCATGGCCGCCCCTATTCTGAATGATAAAGGCAAAATCATTCAGGTGATCGAAGGGATTCGGAACGTGACAAGCAAAGTCGCTTTAGAAGAAGAGGTGCGTCGTAACAAGGAATACTTGGAGAACATCATCGCCAACTCCTCTGACATGATTATCACCACCGATCTTCAGGGCAAGGTCGTTACATTCAACCCGGGGGCCGAACATATGTTAGGCTACAGCCAGGGAGAGGTCCTGGGCACAGATATTGAAGACCTGTGGAAGGCACCTGAGGAGAGGCGTAGGCTCATGGCCGAAGTGAAGGCAAGGGGATTTGAGAGCAACTACCCGGCCACCCTAATTGCTAAAGATGGCCAGGAGGTGGAGATCAGCCTTTCTTTGGCAGAGCTGCGGGACAGAGAGGGGCATGTCCTGGGTACAGTGGGTATCAGTAAGGATGTAACCGAGGAAAATCGGCTGCGCCGGCAGCTCATCCAACAGGAAATGGAACTCAGGAAGGCCAATGACTTCATGAACAAGATCATTCAGAGTTCGCCCAACGCCATCATGGCAACCGATATCAAAGGGAACATCATCATCTGGAACCGGGCCGCAGAAGAAACCCTTGGATACAAGGCAGCGGAAGTGATCGGCAAAATGAAAATCGACAAGATCTATCCGGAGGGAACGGCCAAAAAGGTAATGCAGCTGATGCGGAGCCCTGAGCACGGCCCGGTTGGAAAGCTGCGATCCTATCCCATGGTCTATGTCCGGCAGGATGGCGAAATCGTTGAGGGAAACCTTTCTTCAGCCATAATCTATAACGAGGATGGAGTTGAAGTGGCTTCTGTGGGTATTTTTGTGGACCTGGAGGAGCGCCTACAGATGGAAAGAACACTGAGGCAAACCCAGGAGCAGTTGTTGCAGTCTGAGAAGTTGGCGGCCATGGGGCGTCTGACTTCACAGATTGCCCATGAGCTGAATAACCCCCTTTACGGCATAATGAATACCTTAGAGCTGCTGAAAACCGAGATCTCTCCACAGAACAAGAGAAGAAAAATCTTGGAGATGGCTCTCTCAGAGACCGTAAGGCTTTCTGAAATGCTCCGGAAGATGCTCTCGTTTTCCCGGCCTGATGAGGAAAAGAGACAACCTTCTGACATCAACATGATCCTGGATGAGATACTTCTTCTTCACGAGAAGCAACTTCGGGAACTCAGCATCCGTATATCAGTTTCTTCTGAGGAAGGCTTAGGGGAGGTATACGCCTCCAAAAACCAGCTCAGACAGGTCTTTTTGAATATGATCTCCAACGCGAGGGATGCCATGCCGGATGGAGGAACGCTAACGGTCGCAACAACAGGCGTGGACGATAATATTCACGTAGAGATATCCGATACCGGAACCGGCATCAGAAAAGAAAATCTTGATAAAATCTTTGACGCCTTTTTTACAACCAAAGACAGCATAAAGGGCGTGGGCCTCGGTCTATCCGTCTGTTACGGTTTCATAAAAGATCATGGGGGCGATATCAAGGTCGCGAGTCGGATAGATTCCGGGACAACCTTCACCATTATCCTCCCTCTTCACAAAGAAGCGGAGAATCAGGGGGCGTGATCA
>JAUWPC010000385.1 GCA_030611815.1 Desulfobacteraceae bacterium | reverse complement strand
CCGGATAGAGCCCTTCACCGAGGCCCTGCGCAGAAATCTTAGAGACATCTCTTCCCATGCCTCTTTGGAAAAACGTAAAAGCTTTGAAGAATTCTTCTGGATGGTAGAGGAGTTTAAGGTGTCTGTCTTTGCACAGGAATTAAAGACTCCTTTTCCGGTGTCAGCCAAACGATTGGAAGAGAAATTGCGGGAGGTTGAAAGGATGGTGTAGCGACTTCCCACTCTCCTCTGTGTGGCCAGTGGGACGCCCTTCAGATTCTAAGTTAACAGGAAATCAGGAAAATGATAGATGAGAATGCATGCCAAGATCATCCCGACTGGACGCGCCCGGCCCGGGTGGTGGGGCATGAGAACTGGGTGGTGGTGGCCGCCTACTGCGATGAATGTCCGGTGTTGAAAAAGACCTTGAACAAGGAACATGTCCATTACCCTCTGGCCACCGGAAGGGAATGACAGGGCAGGTTTAAGAAAGGAGAAAGCGCCATGAACATACTCAACCTCTATTTTTCATCCACCGGAAACACGGAAAAGGTGGCATTGAGGATCGAAAAGGTCATTCGGGACCTGGGCGAGCGGGTGGATACCTTGAAAATAACCCGGAAAGATATGGAAATGGATATCCTGAATTATGATTTCATATTTGCCGGATCTGGGGTATACGGCCAGCTGCCTGGTGAACCGGTGATGGGCCTTTTCAGAAGCCTCATTCAGAAATATGTTCAGAAGGGAGAGATCGTTCCCGGATCGCCGCGACGACCCGCCGCCAAGGCGGTGATCTACTGCACCTACGGGGGGACGCACACCGGAATCAACGAGGCCATTCCGGCGGTCAAATACATGGGGCAGCTCTTTGACCACCTGGGTTACGCCATCGTCGGGGAATGGTATGTCATCGGGGAATACCACCCGGAAAAAATGCGCCATTATTCTGTTTCCGGAAGGTTGGGCGACATTCGAGGAAGGCCCGGTGAACAGGACCTGCAGGACATCGAGGAGAGGGTCAATGGGGTGCTTAAGACCTGATCAGGGGGTATCCCAACCACCGCTGGGATGCCTGCCAAATTCGCATATAAACGGCATGGGCCGTTTTGGAAAGCCATACAACCTCAACAGAGACGCCGTATGACAGCCCCATAAATACTGGTGCAGAAAGCCATCCTTACAAAGCCACAGCCCTTTCCGTAAAATCATAGACTGGAACGTGAATGATCTTAGCAGGTTCCGCTGGCTGTTTGGCAAACTGCAACAAAGCTTCCGTGACTTCCGGCGTATAGAGTTTTTCCCCACATTGTGAGCAGACCTCAGCAGGGACATGCTCAACAAGGGTATAGGTCTCATCCTCTTCATAACTGAACGTCACCGTGGTCTTTTTCAGTTCTCCTCCACAAAAGGCACATTTCATAGCGCAGTTACCTCCTTATCTTTCCATCCATCCATTGTTCGGGATCTGGTTCATATGCGGTCACAATAACCACCAATGGCGGCAGAGACGCCTGGACATGAAGCACTCGTCCTGCCCGTGTTTTTCCATAAATGAGGCAAGTTGGCGAATACTTGTCGTCAGGATATTCTTCAATAAATTCTCCTGCAAAAATCGCCTCTTCAACTTCATGAAAGTCTATCGCCCGTTTGATCATCCGCTTGACCGCATGGTCAGAAAAACGATAATCTCCCGTCCGTATCTTTGCTTGAAAAAGATGTAGGTCTATTGTGTCCCCCATGTTCCCATACTCTACGCTCTACGTCTCCTTTTTTTACCTTTATGCCTAAACAAATCAATGACTTTTCTTAACGCAAAAGGTTTACTACCTCTGCTTGATTAACTGGGCATTCTCCCCATGATCGTCAGGTTTAAAGTTTTAACCGGAAACATCTTGGATAGTCAAACTCACCCTCGATTTGGAAAACGAGACTTTGTACACAGGGGCCTTTAGGGACATCCACAAGTTATGAAAAACTATTCATCCAGAAGCCACAAGAACCACTTTCAGCGCGGGACTTGGCATCTGCCCTTGAAATAGGGCATTTTGTCCTGAATCGCTCTGTCGCCTTAATATTATGCATCCTACCATATTCATTTCAGAGTTGCAAATGACTGATATGATTAGGGGTAACTCAAAGCAGATGATAAAACGAGAAAAATCAACAAGAGACAATCAAAACACCTTTTATCTTCATCCCGATCTGTTTCAGGCCTTCAGCATAGATCCCCATCTGTCGAGTGGAGGGACGGCTGAACATAAAGGCTGAACTTATCAGCCGGAAAAATACATTTATGTATTATTAATCCCTTGCAATGAACACAAATGTATGTCTTTTTCGTAGCTCGCCTCTTGATTATATGAGATAACAGATTGAACCGGCTACATTTTTAATGATTTCTGCCTGTTTGGCATTGGGATTGCAAAGACAACAATTGGAAAAGCATCAACGCAGGATGAGGTGTTCTTAACAAAACAACCGCTAAGTTTATTTGGTTTAAAAATTATTGAAAACTGAAGCAATTAGCGAAAAGGCAAGACTTTGCCTTTTCGCTTTTTAGTGCCACTGACATACCTTTGATTATTTCAGTATAACTTAATCTCTACAAAGTAGAGTTTATATTGCAAATCCGCGTTTAGTTGAGTATTCTGTAAATTTTTTAATTCTCCATTACACGCGAGCTTTGGCGGTAACTTGAGGCCTTTGAAAAATGTTCAATTTCGAAGTCTGCGCTTATCTGGTCAAGGTCAAGGAAGGCAAAAATTTCAACCACAGGAATCCCGCTCACAGCGAGATTGAATATTTCGAGTCCCGCCAAAAAGCGGGATGAAATTTTAGTCTGACGTCCCGCCGATGGCGGGAGCGAAAAAGGGGCGTTTTGCAAAGGTCTCAACTTCAAAAGAAAGGATTCTACTCGCTAATGATCAGAGAACA
>JAUWPC010000099.1 GCA_030611815.1 Desulfobacteraceae bacterium | reverse complement strand
GAAATAAAGTTATCGTTATTTAATAGGAAAAAGGGCAAAAGGGGGTGATTAAAAATGGTCGGAAGTTTTCCAGTTCAGTCGTATTTTATAAGGGCTTCCGGTCCGAATGGATTCAACATTACCCCCACAACTAATGAGTGCTTTTTAACCTGCATGACAATTCAAGAGGTAAAATCAAATGTGTATCTGCCCGTAGAGTGATATATCATACCATTAAAGGCAGATCTGTTTTTAAAGGGAAGGAAAAGCATCTCAAATCCGATTGGGGTGCTTTTTTTGTGGCGATATCAAATTTGATGAAGCCGCAAAAAGGCGCAAAATTCACAAAAATTAAAAACGGCATGTAACAAAATCAAGCGGTTACAAACAAGAAAAATTCGGCACCTGACTTTTTACGAGACCATCAAATTTAAACGAGGATATTTAGATATGAAAGTTGTTGTTCGTGATAATCAGATAGAAAAGGCGATTAGGGATCTGAAGAGAAAACTAACCAAGGAAGGGTTTTTTTCCGAAATCAAGGAAAGGCGCTTTTATGACAAGCCGAGCGTTCAGAAGAAGAAAAAACGGGCAAAGGCAGCCAAGAGGCGCCGCAAGAGGGTAAGAAGCTTCTAAGTAGTGAGTTAGGACTGATGAGAAAAGACTTTTTCTCTTGACAAAGATAGGGGCAGCAGATAAATACGCACAAGCTGTTGGCCCCTTAGTCAATCAACCCTAAACTCGATGTAAGAGGCTTAACAATCATGAAAGATCCAGTGAATTCCTCCAAAAAGACTTCTGATAAAGGCGGGGACCGTCCCCTTTCCGGTTTTTTCCCACGGTGGATGAACATAAATATTCTTGCTCAAGATGTGGGCTTTTTCATTTTAGGCCTCATCGGAGCTTCGATCGTGGGGTGGGTCATCTTTCCAGCGGTGCTTTATTCCAAACACCCCCAGCCGATCAATTTTAATCATGCCCTGCATCTCGACTCTGAAAAGGTGGATGGCATAGAGGGAGAAACAAAGGCTGAGAAGTGCTTGTTTTGTCATGCATTTCGTGATGATGGGACCTTTGTCGGCATCCCAAAATTAGAAAGCTGCACTGAATGCCACGATGATCCCGAATCCCCCCTTGGAGAGACGCCTGAAGAAAAAGCGTTTATGACAAAATATGTCGCCAATGAGGAAGAAATTCCCTGGCTCGTCTACTCTAAACAACCTGACTGCGTTTATTTCTCCCATATCGCCCACGTCAAAATGGGTAATATAGATTGTGCCACCTGCCACGGGGACTTTGCCGATAACGAAAAGCTGCCATTATATGTGAAGAACAGGTTGACCGGTTACAGCATGAATATCTGGGGAAAACGGATTTCCGGTTTCTATTGGAACAAGAAGTTCTCGGATCGTATGAAGATGGATGACTGTGCCAGGTGCCATACCGAGAAGGGCCAGGAACAGAACAACGCCTGTTTTGTGTGTCATAAGTAGTGTCTATCCAGAAATGAGATAGTTTTTGCAAGGTCAAGGAAAATGAGGGTTTTAACCGCAGGAATACATTGAAGTATTTCGAGGATTAAAATCCGAATCTGACGAAGAGATTGTGAAAAATAGCCATTTATGGATGGGCACTAAGTAAGGGGATAAGGACTATGAAATTAACCAGAAGGAACTTCATCGCAGCTGTCGTTGGCGGGATAGCGGGCATTCAGGCAACCCCGCTTCCCTGGAAAATAACCGATGATGTGGCCATATGGACCCAAAACTGGCCCTGGGTGCCAGTTCCCCCAACGGGTGAGTTCACAGAGGTCAGCTCGGTGTGCAATCTCTGTCCCGGTGGATGTGGTATCGCGGTGAAAAAGGTGGATGAGAGGGCCGTAAAGATTGAAGGCCGTACCGACTATCCAGTCAACCCGGGAGGCATTTGCCCGGTAGGTATGGGCGGGCTCCAGTTGCTTTACGATGAATCTTTAAGATTTACCGGTCCTATGAAGCGTGCTGGTCTCAGGGGTGCGGGCGAATTTACGGAAATTTCCTGGGGTGAGGCCTTTGACATATTGGCCGGGAGAATTTCAAACCTTCGCAAGAAAGGAACGCCCGAGGCAATTGCTGCCGTGGACGGAAATCCTGAAGGGACAACCGTATCGGTCTTGATCAAACGGCTGATGAAGGCGATGGGAAGCCCTAATTATGTCAGGCCCCTTTCCATAACTGATACCTACCGGATGGGGAACCTCCTTATGCAGGGGACACTGGCCCCTATGGCTTATGACCTTGAAAATTCCGATTACGTTTTGAGCTTCGGATGTGGCCTTCTTGAGGGATGGGGAGCGCCAGGCAGGGTGATGAATGCGTGGGGCATGTGGCATGACGGGAATCCGGCCAAGAGAAAAACCCGGATTGTACAGGTAGAGTCAAGGGCATCAAACACGGCTTCCAAGGCAGATATGTGGGTCGCCCCCAAGCCCGGGACCGATGGGGCTCTGGCCCTGGGTCTTGCTCATGTGATCATCAAGTCGGGTCAATATGATTCCCGGTTTGTAGCTGACCATTCTTCCGGCTTCGATGATTGGAGATCATTGGAGGGGACAAATCACATCGGTTTTAAGACGTTAGTCCTTGAAAAATACTCCCCTGAACAAGTGGCAAAAATAACAGGGGTAAATCCTAAAACCATTGTCTCTTTAGCCAAGGGCTTTGCTAACGCAAAGGCCCCGGTTGCAATTTACGGCAAAGGGAAAGATAGTCTGAACGGCAGTTTGTATGAGTTTATGGCTGTTCAGAGCCTAAATGCCCTGAAGGGGAGCATCAACAGATCCGGGGGGGTCCTCTTGCCTGACCCCATTCCATTAAGCAATCTTCCTCCCTTGGAGGTGGATGCTATTGCGAGCGAGGGGCTCAAGAGACCGAGACTCGACCAGGCAGGGACGATGCGATATCCCTTCACCGATAGTCTGATTAACAATTTTACAGATGCCATTAACCGCAATCCCAAATCCCCTGTGGACACACTCCTCGTATTCTCGGCTAACCCTTTCTTTACTCTCCCTGACGGGGGTGGCTTCAAAAACGCCCTGGAAAAAGTCCCGTTTATCGTCAGTTTTTCCCCTTACCGTGATGAGACGGCCAATATGGCTGATCTTATTCTTCCTGACTGTACCTATCTCGAAAAGATAGATGATATTGTCTGGCCAACCGGCTTGCAGTATCCCCTTTACGGGTTGTCGAAGCCGGTGGTAGAGCCCCTGTATAACACGAGAAACACCGGGGACGTTGTGATAGAGTTGTCAAGGGCCATCGGTGAATCGGTGGGATCAGGCTTTCCGTGGGAAAATTTTGAAGAGGCCCTCCAGGCAAGGGCGAAAGGGCTCTTTGATGCCGGAGGAGGGCTTGTCAGCTATGACCCTGATGCCCCTGCATGGCAAAGGCAAAAAGCCGGAAATGGACCCAAGCCCGGGTACAAGTCCTTTGATGAGATGTGGGAGGGAATACAGTCCGGGGGCATGTGGTATCGTCCCGTGAGTTCACCCAAGAGCTGGCAGGGACTCTTTAACACACCAAGCGGGAAATTCGAATTCTGCAGTAAACTGATTGCCCAGGCGATTGAGCATTACTCAAACAAAATATCAAAAAAAGCGGCCCTGAAAAATATGGGCCTCGCCGCCATAGACGATGAGGCCTGTATGGCCCATTACCAGGCCCCGAAAGCCGGTGCTGATCGCTCAGTATACCCGCTCCTGATGCTCCCCTATGAAATGATCAATTTAGCCAGCGGGTGGATACCGAGCCCACCTTTTCTGTATAAGACCATCTTTGAAAATCAGCTTTTAAAGGATAAATCCTTTGCCGCTATCAATCCCAAGACAGCTGCTAAATACCACCTCGAGGAAGGCGAGCTGGTTGTCGTCAAATCGCCGGCCGGAGAAGTGGAGGTACGCATAAATCTCTTTGAAGGGGCAATGCCCGGTATTGTCTATTTACCCTTAGGGTTCGGGCATACCGCCTATGACGAGTTCCTGAAGGGCAAGGGCGTCAATCCCAATAACATTGTCCAGGCAGGGCAAGACCCTATAAGCGGCTACCCGGTCTGGTGGAATACGCCGGTGAAATTAGTGAAGGTGTGATGCTGGATGCTGGATGCCGGATATTCGATATTAGATGCGGGATATTGGGGGTTTGAAGAGCCTTGTTGGAGGCTTCCAATTTGCGATTTCCAGTTTCAAGTTTCAAATTTCAAGTTTCACAAGAGGTAACTCATGAAAAAAGGAAATGACCACGGGAAAAATAAGTATGGCATGGTCATCGATATTGACAAATGCACGGGTTGCGGAACATGCATGGTCGCCTGTGCAGCCGAAAACAACGTCTCCGTGAGGGCTGACCAATCGGATAAGGAACGTACGATCACCTGGATGAATCTTTACAAGATCTCCAACGGAAAGGAGTTCCCCCACACTGAGGTCAGTTATTTTCCCAGGCCGTGCATGCACTGCGACCATCACCCACCGTGCGTTTCCGTCTGTGTTTCCACTGCCACGAAATTGGATTTCAATACCGGGATTGTCAGCCAGATATATACCCGATGCATCGGTTGCAGGTATTGCCAGGCTGCCTGTCCCTATGGCGCCAGGTATTTCAACTGGTGGGACGTATTTCCCCAGGATAAGGGAATGGATCGCTACCTGACTCCAGAGGTCTCTCCCCGGATGAGAGGGGTTGTGGAAAAATGCACCTTTTGCCATCACCGGCGGATGCGGGCAAAAACCTTAGCCTATGCCGAAGACCGGAGGGAAATTGAAGAGGGTGAATACGTTACCGCCTGCACAGAGGCCTGCCCTGCCCAGGCCATCACCTTCGGGGATCTGAATAATCCCGAGCATGAAGTCTCCAAACTCATAAAACACCCCTTTACATTCAGACTTTTGGAGCGGATCGGCACGGAACCGAAGGTCTATTACCACTCCACCAGGGATTGGATACGCAAGTTAGGCGACAACTTCCTGCCCGGCGAATATACGCCAGTGGTCAATCAGACCTGGGCGGAAGAGGAATGGTCCACAAAACCGGGACGCGATGAGTTTTAATGACAACGATAAAAGTTTGAAGTGCCTAAAGTTTGGAGTGCCTAAAGTTGTGGTACGCCTTCGGCGATGCAGTTTTGAAAAAGAACTGCCTGTTTCGGCCAACAGCCGATCCGGCGCTTAAAATGGACAGACTTCCTTAACTTTAGGCACTTCAAACTCCAAACTTTTTAATAAGGCACTAAACAGACACTGTTAGATTGCTGATCTCAGGGGGACAAGTAATGGATTCGCCATTATTACCGCATGGAGTTAAGAGATGTTCCACATGGGCCTTTTTTTTCTGGACCCTGCCGTGGGTAGCCCTCTTGGCATGGGGGGGGCTATCGGCCTTCCTATGCCTGTGGAAGGGATTGAACCAGACAAACATGAGCAATATTTTTGCCTTCGCCCTCTGGATCGTATTTGATTTGGCAATAATCGCCTTAGGCGCCGGCGCATTTTTCACCGGATTCCTCACCTATGTTATGGGTCAAAAGGAATTGAAAAATATCATCAAACCCGCGGTGATCATAGGCTTTATCTGCTATTCAGGCGCCATGGCCATGTTGGGTATCGACATTGGCCAGCCGATCAGAGGGTGGTTCATCTTCTGGCACGCCAATATACATTCCATGTTGGTTGAAGTGTCCTTCTGTATCACATGTTATCTGATGGTCTTAGCAATTGAGTTCATACCGATTATTTTAGAAAACAGAAAGTTAGAAGAGATAAAAGAACTCCGGATTTTTGGACATAATCTCCATGAAATCATGGCCGTTTTTGCCGCAACCGGTACTTTTCTGTCGTTCTTTCACCAGGGGTCCTTAGGCGGCATGTTCGGTGTTATGTATGCGAGACCATTTGCAGCGAGGGAAGGCTTTTACATCTGGCCCTGGACATTTTTTCTCTTTATTCTTTCAGCAATAGCCTGTGGTCCCTGTTTCACCATCCTCTGTACGAAATTAACCGAATTCTTTACACGCAAAAAGCTTGTTCCTGACAGCGCCATTCAGCTACTTGCAAAGATATCGGCATGGCTCCTCTCTCTGTATGTGGTCTTAAAGATCGCTGATTATTTGGGCTGGATGTACGGTATCATCCCGAGGTCAGGGCTGACATTTGAGAGCTTTTTCAGGGAAGGGCCGTACGGTGTCTATTTAATCGTATTGGAGATGATTCTCTGCGGCATCTTACCTGCAATTATCCTTATGCTACCAAAGGCGAGGCAGAACCAGGGTTGGCTTATAATTGCATGCCTGTTGAACTGTACGGGGATTGTCCTGAACCGTTTCCTCTTTATCGTAGTAACTTTGGCAATACCTGTAATGCCCTTTGATAGGTTCTGGGGCTATCTCCCCACGTGGCAGGAATGGGGCATCGGAATGGCTGTGGTCGGTTATGGATTCCTGCTGTTTTCAGCCGCCTACCGATATCTGCCCATATTCCCCCAAGAAAGAGAGCTGAACCCTATCACAGAATAGTGGAGAATTAGGAAAGGAGGCAGACCTCACAAGGAGAATTATAATGACACCGTTTTCTTTTGAATGGCAGTGGAACCTTGAATATCTGATATTCTTCGGGCTCCTTTATATCGCCCTCGGCATCATAGGCGTAGGCATTACCTTCACAGTGATAAAGACCGGCCTGCAGGCCCTTGGGTTCATGAGGGAGAGGCATTTCTGAAAAGGAATTGCGAAGTTAAATCCACAGAACCGTGTCCTGCAGCCAGTGAACATTGTCCTGAGACGGATAATCTAAGTTGAAATTGAGTCCGCGGCTCTCCTTTCGGAGGGAGGCGCAACTGATAATCAACTCGGCCACCAAGGCGATGTTACGGAGTTCAAGCAGGTCCTGAGTTACTAAGAAGTCCCAATAATACTCCTTGATCTCTGATTGTATATTTTCTACCCGGGTCTTTGCCCGTGCCAACCGTTTGTTTGTCCTCACAATCCCCACATAATTCCACATAAAGCTCCTGATTTCATCCCAGTTATGTGAAACAACCACCATTTCCTCACTGTCTGTGGCGCTGCCCGGGTCCCACTGGGGGGCCTTGGGAAAGGGTTCGTTCTTTTTGTCCTCCATCTCGGCAGCCGATTTCAGAGCAGCACGTCTCGCAAAGACAAGGGCTTCAAGGAGTGAATTGCTGGCTAAGCGGTTTGCTCCATGCAATCCTGTGCAGGCGACCTCGCCGATTGCGTATAGATTGCGCAGGTTTGTTTTTCCGGTCTCGTCTGTGAGAAGTCCGCCGCACATATAATGGGCAGCAGGGACCACCGGAATCGGTTCTTTGGTAATATCAACCTGGAACTTCAGGCACGTCTCATGGATATGGGGGAACCTGTCAGTAATAAATCCCGAGTCTTTATGGCTGATATCCAAGTAGACGCATTCATCCCCGCTTTTTTTCAGTTCCATGTCAATCGACCTGGCCACAATATCCCTGAATGCCAGGTCCTTGAGGGGATGGTATTTCTCCATGAACCGGTTTCCTTTTTTGTCCAAAAGCACGCCTCCCTCTCCCCTGACCGCTTCGGAGATCAAAAAGCTCTTGGCCAATGGGTGATACAAGCATGTGGGGTGGAACTGGACAAATTCCATATTGGCGACCTTAGCCCCGGCACGATACCCGATGGCAACCCCATCTCCAGTGGCAATATCAGGGTTGCTCGTATACAGGTATACCTTGCCGGCGCCTCCGGATGACAAGACAGTAACTTTAGACAAGAAGGTAATTATGTCGCCCTGTTCCACGTCCAAGACATAGGCCCCCCAGCAGGTCTCACTGGTTTCAGTGGCGATGATCCCGCGACGGATCAACTTGGATTTGGTTATTAGATCGATCGCCATATGGTTTTCATAGATCCGGATGTTTTTGTCCTCTTCTGCGCGATCGAGCAGGATACGTTCCACCTCCCGGCCTGTCAGGTCTTTGGTGTGAACTATTCGACGTTTCGAGTGTCCACCCTCGCGGCCCAGATCAAGGGCCTCTCCATCTTTTTCCTGGTGCGAAAAACAGACCCCCATGGCAATAAGCTCTTCAATTCTCTCAGGGCCCTCTTCCACCACAAGCCTCACAATATCCTCATGGCAGAGGCCGTCACCCGATTTGAGGGTGTCGTTTATATGGAGATCAAAGCTGTCTTCCTGATCAAACACCGAGGCGATACCGCCCTGGGCATAGTTGGTGGACCCTTCTGCCTTTTCCTTCTTGGTTACTACAGCCACTGTCCCTGTCCTGGCCGCCTGCAGGGCAAAGCTCAACCCGGCGATGCCGCTCCCGATAACCAGATAATCCGTTATAATTTCCATATTTGCTCCGTAGAGAAATAACCCTGAACCAAAGAGGTCTCGCGCAAAGACGCAAAGACGCAAAGGCTAAAACGTATCGTTCTGCTCACAATAGCTAAATAAAAAAATTTCGCAAACATGATTTGAATTTAATAAATAGTACCAAGTAAGCCAAGCAACCCCTGAACCCCTGAACCCTTGAACCTTTGAACCCTTGAACCCTTGAACCTTTGAACCTTTGAACCTCTACCACGATATCAGCCTGTTTCCATATGCTCAAGTATTTTATTCGGCAATCCCTCTCTCGTGGGAATTGCCCGCTAGAACTCCGAGTTGACACAAACAGCAGGTGTTGTTAACATCTTGCCCTCAAGAGAGGGGCACTGACTCCTGGCCACACAAAAAATGATGCTGCCCCTTTGAGCCATTTTTTGGATTCAGACACTAATTATGAAAAAACTCAGAACTAACTCCAAACTTCAATCCCGCAGGGCGGGACCAAACTCCAAACTCCAATACCATGCCTGTCTATGAATACAGGGCCCTTGACAGGGCGGGCAAGAACAAGAATGGAATCATTGATGCTGACAGCCCGGTAGCGGCCAGGCAGAAGCTGAGGGGATCGGGGGTCTTTACAATAGAATTGAAAGAGACCTCGTCCACGCCCGGACAGGCGGCTCCGGACCAGACTTCCATTTCTACCTTTTTCAAGCGGGTCAGGCCAGCAGAGCTTTCTGTTGCCACCCGGCAGTTGGCGATCCTGTTGGGGGCAGGAATCACACTGGTTGCATCCTTGGACGCCATGATATCGCAGGTTCCGAATCCCCTCCTGAAAAAGATTTTGGCTCAGATCAAGGAATCCGTAAATGAGGGGAACAGTCTGGCCTTTTCATTGTCCCGGCATCCCAAGGTCTTTTCGCAGATCTATGTCAACATGGTGAAAGCCGGCGAGGAATCTGGCTCACTTGATCTGGTTCTCGATCGTTTAGCGGAATTAACTGAGCATCACCAGGCCTTGAGGGGTCGTCTGAAAGCGGCCTTAGCTTACCCCGCCTTCATGCTTTTAATCGGCGGCCTGGTACTCTTTTTTCTAATCACCTTTATCGTGCCCAATATTACAAAGATCTTCGACGAGATGCACCAGGTTTTGCCTCTTCCCACCCTGATACTCATAGGGGTAAGCAATTTCCTTAAGTCCTTCTGGTGGCTCGTTATCGGGGGATTGGGATGCGCTGTTCTGCTGATAAGGAGGTTAATCAATACGCCTAATGGGAGGCATATATGGGACCGCTTAAAGCTCCGGACCCCTGTTATCGGCCCTGTCAATACCAAAACGGCAATGGCGCGATTTTCGAGGACGTTGGGCAGCCTGCTTCAAAATGGTGTTCCCCTTCTCCCTGCTCTCGGTATAGTCAGAAACATTGTCAGCAACACGATCATTGCTGAGGTCATTGACAATTCTATGGATGACATCAGGTCGGGTAAGGCCCTTGCTGTGTCCCTTTCCCGGAGCCGCTGGTTCCCCCCCATTGCAATACAGATGATTTCTGCAGGAGAACAGAGCGGGGAGATAGAGAGCATGCTAAACAAGATCGCAGATATTTATGAAGGTGAGGTAGAATCACAGGTCCTTGCCATGACCTCCATGTTGGAACCGGTCATGATTCTGTTCATGGGCTTGACCGTTGGATTTATCGTTATCTCAATACTCCTCCCCATCTTTGAGATGAACCAGATGATACGGTGAGGGGTTTTTACAGGCGTATCATAATCTTAATCGTACTCTTAATCATAATCGTGTTGAGTAAGATTAGGATTATGATTAAGATTATGAAATAGGGAAGTCATTTCGTTCAGACACTATATAAGGCTCTGGAGGGTCAGCAAGATGTATAAACGTAGATGGGATAAAGGCGGGTTTACGCTGATCGAACTCATGGTGGTCATTGTCATCCTTGGGATATTGGCAGGGCTTATTATCCCGAGAATCATGGGGAGGCCTGAAGAGGCCAGGCAGATGAAGGCCCAGATTCAGATAGAAAGCATAGAGACCGCTCTCAGACTGTACAAGTTAGATAGTGGTGCATATCCCTCCACCGAGCAGGGCCTCCAGGCCCTTGTGGAGGCTCCGACAGTAGGGGAACTTCCCAGGGCCTGGCGAGAAGGAGGCTATTTGGAAAAGGGGAAGGTTCCCAAAGACCCGTGGGATAATGAATTCATCTATCTCAGCCCCGGTGTTCATGGGGATTATGACCTTGTCGCATACGGCGCTGATGGCGAGGCAGGCGGAGAGGGCAAAGACAAGGATATCAATAGCTGGGAACTGGATTAAGGGATCAGAGGGTTGCGGGTTCTTGGATTGATGATTG
>JAUWPC010000367.1 GCA_030611815.1 Desulfobacteraceae bacterium | reverse complement strand
TTTTTGCAACCATGAATATTTATCTAAAGGCACTTAGGGCGCCGTTCCTTGCAGGATCATTAGTGCCGGTCATCATTGGCGCAGCCTTTGCCTTGAGTTCAAAAACTTTTTCTTTTTGGCTGTTGTTAATATGCGCTGTGGGAATTATTGGCCTTCACCTGGGCGCCAACCTGCTCAATGACTATTTCGACGCAAGGGGTAGTGATCCGATCAATATGCGCGTAACACCTTTCAGTGGCGGAAGCCGTGCTATTCAAGATGGAGGATTGGCCCCCCGCATGGTCCTGTTCATGGCATTATTCTTCTTTGCCATCGGTTTTGCTGTTGGTATCTGGCTCATCTGTCTCAATAGACCGCTTGTCATCCCAATCGGGCTCCTGGGTCTCGGAGCCGGGTGGGCCTATTCAGCGCCCCCTCTCCAACTCATGTCGCGGGGCTGGGGTGAAGCAGTGATCTTTATTGCCTTCGGGCCGCTTGTCACTTTAGGAACCTATTATGTGATGTCCGGTTCTTTGAGCTGGCCAGCCTTTGCCATCGGGGTCCCTCAAGGCTTTTTCATTGCAGGGGTAATCTGGATTAATCAGTTTCCAGACTATGAGGCTGATCGCAGGGCAAATAAGAGGAATTTGGTTGTGAAATTGGGGCCGGGGTATTCCAGACATCTCTACTGTGTCATAATGTCAATGGCGTTTGTATTCGTCTTTTTCTTGATTGGGGTTGCGGGGTTTTCCTATTTGATCATGCTCTCCTTCATGGCTTTTCCCCTGGCACTGAGGGCCATGAGGATCCTATGGCGGGAATACCTCTCGCATACAGGGATAATACCCGCTCAAGCATTGACCATTCAGACCCTGATTGCCCATGGCCTCCTCCTTTCACTCGGCATCGCCTTGAGCCGGTTTATTTAGGGGAAAGGGGTTGTTGACGGTTCACAGGTTCAGGGTTCACTCAAAATCTAAACAGACAGAGACCTTTGAAAAATGTTCAATTTTGTTCAAGATCAAGGAAGGCGAAAATTTTAACCACAGGAATATGTGGGATATTTCGAGGATTAAAATTTGAGTCTGACGCAGAGATTGAGCAGATAAGTGCAGACTTCGAAAGGGGGCGTTTTGCAAAGGTCTCAGACAGGAGACACGAAAATGATCAACAGATATACACGTCCGGAAATGGGCAGCATTTGGGAAGATGAAAATCGTTACGCCAAATGGCTTGATGTGGAAATTGCCGCCTGCGAGGCCATGTCAGAAGAGGGGACAATCCCGGCAAAATCCCTTAAGGTGATAAAAGAAAAGGCCGGGTTTT
This sequence comes from Desulfobacteraceae bacterium, assembly GCA_030611815.1. Taxonomy (GTDB): domain Bacteria; phylum Desulfobacterota; class DSM-4660; order Desulfatiglandales; family Desulfatiglandaceae; genus Desulfacyla. The sequence goes on along the minus strand of JAUWPC010000367.1, from coordinate 1,928 downwards.
CCGTTGAGCGCATCATGGAGATCGAAGAAGAGACTAAGCATGATGTCATTGCATTTTTGACTAATGTGGCTGAATATGTGGGACCTGAATCGCGGTATATCCATCTCGGTCTGACCTCTTCGGATATATTGGACACAAGTTTCGCCCTTCTCTTAAAAGAGGCCATGAGCCTTATTATTCAAGATGTTGAAGAATTTATGAAAACCTTGAAGAAGAGGGCAATTGAACATAAGAATACGGTTATGATAGGCCGATCTCACGGCATTCACGCTGAGCCTATAACCTTTGGTTTAAAATTAGCTGTCTGGTATTCAGAGATGGGACGGAATCTCAGGCGATTAGAGGATGCATTAAATATAATCAGCTATGGAAAACTTTCAGGGGCAGTGGGGACCTTTGCAAACATCTCCCCCCGGGTCGAAGAGCTTACCTGTAAGAAACTGGGGCTGACACCCGCAAAAATATCCACCCAGATTATTCAACGAGATCGTCATGCCGAATACTTCACCACCCTTGCGATCTTAGCCGGAACCTTAGAGAAAATAGCGGTTGAGATAAGACACCTCCAGAGGACAGAGGTCCTCGAGGCGGAAGAGCCCTTTAAAAAGGGCCAAAAAGGTTCATCTGCCATGCCCCACAAAAAAAATCCCATAGGATCGGAAAACATTTCGGGCCTCGCACGGTTGGTGCGATCCAATTCCTTAGCAGCTATGGAAAATATTGCCCTATGGCATGAGAGGGATATAAGCCATTCCTCGGTGGAAAGAGTGATTGCCCCTGACAGCACTATTCTCATTGATTTTATGCTTCATCGTTTGGACCGAATTCTGAACGGCCTAATCGTACATCCGGACAATATGATCAACAATCTTAACAAGACAAAAGGCCTGATTTTTTCCCAGCAGGCGCTCATAAAACTGGCAGAAAAAGGCATGGAAAGACAAAAGGCATATGTCATGGTCCAGAGAAATGCCATGAAGGTGTGGGAGAGCGGGCAGGATTTTAAAGGGCTCATAATGGAAGACGAGGATATCTGCAGATACTTGAGCAAAAAGGAAATCGAAGAGATGTTTGACCTGGATTACCACCTAAAACATGTAGATGAAATATTCGAGAGGGTTTTTGCTTAATGTCTTCCCCTAAGGCCAAACCGCAGAAAGAGAAAAAAAGATCATCCGGTTCCTTTTTTAGCGTGATGATCGCAAGAGGCTCAGGCAAAGTCCGGAGCTTCAATATCTCTTCCCGTCTCTTATTCTGGGCTACCGTCGTTTTAGTGCTTTATATGGTGTTTTCTGCTGTTGGAATTAACCGTTATTTTGGGGAACTCAGGTCCAACACAGTTCAGTTAGATCTCTTGCAGCAATTGCAGAATGAGATTGAGGCCACCAAAAGGGCGCTTTACCGAGCCAGGCAACGCCTGAAATTCTTGGAAGACTACATTGGTAATTCAAAAGGAAAAGAGGAAAAACAAATCGAATCTCCTGGGTCCGAAATAATAAATCCAGTTCCCGCAAATCCTCTTATCCAAGAAGAAACCTTGGAAATGCCCGATGAGGCGGATCCGGCGGAGTCCGTGGTTGATATCAAGAATTTAACAACTAAAAGGAGGGGGGGAAGGTTATCGGTGAAATTCAGGCTAATCAAAATAACGCCCGATAGAGACCAGATCAAAGGATATCTCTTTATGATTGCAGCTAATAGCGAATCGGCCCCCCAGCAGTTATGGACCTACCCCAAAGCGGCCCTCAAGAATGGCGAACCAGTCAACTATAAACATGGTGAGTTTTTCAAGGTAAGGAATTACAGGATCATTCGGGGTAAATATTTTCTTGACTCAAAGACCGAGACGCTTTCCCTTCTAACAATCTTAGTATATGACGAGTCTGGGAAATTGATGCTGAAGAAAGAATTCGCTATTGAAGAGGCTC
>JAUWPC010000073.1 GCA_030611815.1 Desulfobacteraceae bacterium | reverse complement strand
AGGCAGACACACCGATGGAAATCCTTAACTACCTATTGCGAGTGTTTTTTGGGTTGGTTTATCTTGTAGGCCTTGATAAAGCCAGTTGCTAAAAAAAGTCACGAAGTTCCTCAACTTTAGGCACTTCAAACTTTAGGCACTTATAAAAGGAGGATGATATGTTTGGTATGGGTATGCCTGAACTGATTATTATCTTGGTTATCGCCTTGATTGTCATCGGGCCCAAGAAACTGCCCGATCTGGCAAAGGCCCTTGGAAAAGGGATGTCCGAATTCAAAAAGGCCACCCAGGAGATCAAGGAAAGCCTCAACGTGGAGGAGGAGTTCAAAGAGGTAAAAGAGGATCTAATAGATTCTGTCAGCGGTCTAAACGAACCGTTGGATCTGGAACATGACAAGCCTCCTGATGATGAAACACCAAAGTATGATGACTTCGACGAAATGTTGGACGACTACGATCAAGCAAAGCAAAAAGAAGAGGAAGAGAGCGAACCGCTAAAAGAAGAGATGACCCAGAAAGACTCAGGCGCTTCAACGGAGAAAAACCGGGATGACTGATGAGGATAAGCGGCCTTTCTTAAGCCATTTGGAGGAACTGCGAAAGAGGCTTGTGGCATGCGCCATTGCCGTTGCGGTCGGGTTTGCCGTTTCATACGCGTTTTCCGAAAGGCTTTTCAATTTGCTGATCATGCCCCTCAAGGCGGTTATGCCGGAGGGTGATCAACTCATTTTCACCAACCTTCCTGAGATGTTCTTTACTTACCTGAAGGTGGCCTTTCTATCTGGCGTTATGCTCATGGCCCCTTTTATTTTTTATCAGTTATGGATGTTTATTGCCCCCGGCCTATACCGGAGAGAAAAAAAATATGTAATTCCCTTTGTGGTGGCTTCCACCATCCTCTTCGTAGGTGGAGCGCTTTTCGGCTATTTCGTTGTCTTTCCTTTCGGGTTCAAATTTTTCATAGGGTTTTCCAATGAGTATGTGAAGGCCCTCCCATCGGTTAAGCAATATTTCTCCTTTGCAATAAAGCTCCTCTTTGCCTTTGGCGTGGTCTTTGAACTCCCTGTGGTCATTTTCTTTTTGACAAAAATGGGGATTGTTACGCCCGAATTATTGGGCAGGAAAAGGAAGTATGCAATACTGTTAACCTTTGTTTTGGCCGCCATATTGACCCCGCCGGATGTTATCACCCAGTGCATGATGGCAGGCCCTTTGATAATATTGTACGAAATAGGGATCTTAGTTTCCCGGACTGCGCGTAAGAGAAAGGAAGCAAAGGAGGAGAAAGAGGAAGAGGCGGAAAAGAAGGAAGAGGAGGAAGGTTGAATTCGGTTACTGAGAAAGTACCATTTTCTTTCCCGAAATGGTCAGTAAAATGGGTTCCTTTTCTGCCTCCCCGTTGGCGTCAAAAGTGATGATGCCGGAAACCCCTCTAAAACCTTGAGACCCAAGTAATGCTTTCGCCAGATCTTTTCTTGTTCGTATTTCTTCCTCTGAGAGCACTTTCTTCAAGAGTCTGATGGTATCGTAACCATTGGCGGCTAAGATGCCGGGGTCAGCATCAAAATTCTCTCTATACTCTTCAACAAATACCCGGACACCCGGCTCCTCGGAGTTCCCAACAAAGCCGGAACAAAAAAGAGCCCCCTGGATGTAGTCCTTTGCCATCTCAACCAATTTAGGAGATTGCCAGGCGCTTGTCCCCAAGAGTTGGACTCCCAGGACGTCGTGAAAGGCCAGTTGTGGAGCTATCATGGCCACACGCTGAAAACTATCCGGTATAAAAACGGCATCGAAATCTATGATAGGCTCCGGTTCTTCAGGATATATTGATTCCTCTTCATCCTCCGGGGTCTTCATATCTTCAAGCCTTTGCACTAAGGACGCCGGTCTCGGGTAGTAAAGTCCCACCATCTTCTTGATCTGATCGGCAAAATCCGTATCATCGACCCCATAGGACTCCACGGCGGTCACTGTTCCGCCCATCTCATTTAACCTGTCCCAGAAAAGGTTCATGCAGTAACGGCCATAGGCATTGTCCGGGTACAAGATCCCAAAACGTTTCAGCCCCATTTGGCCCATTGCAACATCAAGAAGGCCTCCTACCTCTTGAGAGGGAGTGAGAAAATTGCGGAAAATCATTTCACCCTCTTCCACAATTCCCTCCCTCTGTGTCAGGGCGATGATCGGCACGCCCATTTCCTGGGCCTTCTTGGCCACGGCTATGGCTGCCCTGCTCGAAACAGGGCCGATTATCGCCATGATCTTTTCATCAATAACGAGATTTTCAAGCGCTGCTAAGGCCTCTTCCGGCTCCCCCTTTGTATCTCTGATTAATAACTCCAGGCTTGTCTGGGCAGTTTGATCCCAGCGCATGCCAAGTCCGAGTTCAATCCCTTTCAAGACCTCCTCCCCGTAGATGGAAAAAGGGCCGCTAAGAGGAAGCAAGCACCCCAACACACCCTGTTTAACCGCCATTTCCTCTTCTGCGCGCTTCAAAAGCTCCATGCCCTTTGAAAGCCACTCTTCGTCCTTGGTGGAATGAATCAGGGATGTTGCTGCCTCTTTCGCCTGTTTCGTCTCATTCTGTTCGAGATAAATGGAGGCCATTCTGTAATAGAGCTTCGGGGCATAAAGGGTCCCTGCAGCATCTTCTGCAAATTGATCGAGGGATTTTGGCCCACTGCTCGATATCAATTCGTTCAGTTTTTCATCGAGTTGGGCTATTCTTTGGGGGTCATCGGACCACGCCTCCTTCGCCTTAAGCCACCAGTGGAAGGCATTAACCTTATACCCTAAGGCGCTGAAGTTATCCCCCAGGAGTATGAGTATATCTTTCTTCAAGGGATGGTCGGGATATCTGTCAAGCCATTCCAGCGCCTTGGTTGCAGAACGTTTATGCTCGCCAATACGGGAAAGGATGTCAGCGATCTCATATTGTACTCCTGGTATCCAGGTATAATCGGGATATTCTCGAGAAATCTTTTCTAAGATAGTTAGGGCATTTTTGGGCTGGTTAAGCCTGAGGTATATTTCAGATGTGCGTTTAAGCGCCAGGGCGGATCTTTCGCCCTTAGGCGCATGTTTAAGAAAGATCCCATAAGCATTAAGGGCCTTTTTTAGCTCACCATTTTGTAAGTACCCCTCGGCAAGAGCAAATGGCCCCGGTCTAACCTGCTCCACCTTAACAGGTGGAGACGCCTTGGGTTGGCATGCAGCGAAAAAAAAGGCTATCCCCACCATTAAGGTGGGGATAGCCTTTTTTGCTAAAAAAAACCTGATGATCACTTCTGGACTTCCTCGAAGTCGGCATCCACTACATCTTCGTCTTTTGACGGTCCTGCCTCGGATTCAGGGCCTGCCGCACCTGCGGCCTGGTCCTGGCTAGCATTTGCATACATGGTCTCTGCCAGTTTGTGGGAGGCCTGGGTCAATTCTTCGGTAAGTCGCTTGATTTCCTCGATGTCCTCTCCTTCGGCAGCCTTTTTCAAAATGTCAATCGACTGGGTGATATTTTCCTTTGTGGCATCATCTAACTTGTCGCCCACCTCTTTGACAGACTTCTCAGTAGAATAGATCATGGAATCGGCCATGTTGCGGGCATCAATGAGTTCCCTTTTCTTTTTGTCCTCCTCTGCGTGTATTTCCGCATCCTTAATGAGGCTATCAATCTCCTCTTCGCTCAGGCCGCTGGAGGCGGTAATCTTGATTGATTGCTCTTTCCCTGTCCCCATGTCCTTTGCGGAAACACTGACTATCCCATTGGCGTCGATATCAAAGGTCACGTCAATCTGGGGAAGGCCCCTCGGGGCCGGAGGGATTCCCACCAATTGAAACCGGCCCAAGGTCTTGTTGGTGGTAGCCATTTCCCGCTCCCCCTGGAGCACATGGATCTCAACCGCGGGCTGGTTATCGGCCGCTGTTGAGAAAATCTGACTCTTTTTGGTGGGGATAGTGGTGTTCTTTTCGATAAGCTTGGTAAAAACACCTCCCAAGGTCTCAATACCGAGGGAAAGGGGTGTCACATCAAGGAGCAGCACATCTTTGACCTCGCCCTTAAGAACACCGCCCTGAATAGCAGCCCCAACAGCCACCACTTCGTCTGGATTAACGCCCTTGCTCGGCTCCTTGCCAAAGATCTCCTTAACCTTTTCCTGTACCTTTGGCATGCGGGTCATACCGCCGACCAAGACCACTTCATCGATATCGTTCGGTGAAAGGCCAGCGTCTTTTATTGCTGTCTTACACGGACCTACTATCTTTTCAATCAAATCATCAACCAACCCTTCCAATTTTGCACGGGTCAGTTTGATATTAAGGTGTTTGGGACCACTGGCGTCGGCTGTAATAAAGGGGAGATTCACATCCGTCTCCATTGAACCTGATAACTCAACCTTTGCCTTTTCAGCGCCTTCTTTTAATCTCTGAAGGGCCATCTTGTCATTTCGAAGATCGATCCCCTGATCCTTTTTAAATTCATCTGCCAAGTACTCGATAATCCTCAGGTCAAAATCCTCACCGCCCAAATGGGTATCGCCATTGGTGGACTTAACCTCAAAAACTCCTTCGCCTATCTCTAATACAGAGATGTCAAAGGTCCCGCCGCCCAAATCGAAGACAGCGATCTTTTTGTCTCCTTTTTTGTCTAAACCAAAGGCCAAAGACGCGGCAGTGGGCTCGTTAATAATCCTTTCCACATTCAGGCCGGCAATACGCCCGGCATCCTTGGTGGCCTGTCTCTGGCTGTCATTAAAATATGCCGGGACTGTAACTACGGCATCTGTAATTTTCTCTCCGAGGTACTCCTCTGCGGTCTCTTTCATCTTTGTGAGAATCATTGCAGATATCTCAGCGGGGCTGTAGTCTTTTCCCTTGATGGCGACATGGGCGTCGCCATTAGAGGCCTTGCTGATTTTATAGGGGAGGACCTTAATATCTCTCTCTACCTCGGGCGCGCCAAATTTTCGGCCGATAAGCCGTTTGACCGCAAAGACTGTATTTTCCGGATTGGTCACAGCCTGCCTCTTGGCGGTCTGGCCAACCAACCTCTCTCCGCTGTCAGTAAAGGCTACAATAGAGGGAGTGGTCCTGCTTCCCTCTGCATTGGCGATCACCACAGGATCCCCGCCCTCCATAACGGCGACACACGAATTGGTTGTCCCGAGGTCGATTCCTATTGTTTTTCCCATATCTACTGCCTCCTAATATCTGAAAATCTTTTATAATTTAAAATAGTTTCTTAAACGGAAGACTTTTTAAAATAATTTTAGTTTTTCCCGTTTCTGCGAAATGTCCTTTTTTTCTCTCCGAGCCGTAGGCTTTACCCTCCGGCCTGTAGGCCCTACGGGCTGGAAGCGGAGCCGGAGGCCGGTCTATCCGAGTTATGCAGTCTTTTTGCTCACAATGACCATAGATGGTCGAATGAGCCTCTGATGAAGGGTGTAACCCTTTTGAAGGTCTTTGATCACGGCCCCAGGTTTTATTCCGTCGTCAGCCATTTCTGAAACCGCCTCATGGAAATTGGGGTCAAACTGCTCACCAACCGCCTCAACCGTTTCTACCCCAGCCTTCTGCAGAATATCCATGAGCCCCTTCAAAGTGAGGTCAACACCCTCTCGGATAGCCTCAATCGAATCTTCATCCTGCGAATGGGTAATAGCCTTTTCCAGGTTATCGACTACCGGAAGGAGCTGCTTTATCAACGATTCGTTAGCAAATTTAACTAAACCCTGCTGCTCTTTTTGGTATCTCTTTTTTAAATTATCGATCTCTGCCTGAGAACGGATATAAAGATCAAGATTCTTGTCTGAGGCTTCCTGAACCTTTTCAACTTTCTCTATTAATTTGGCCTTTGTCATCTTTGTTAGAGGGATCTCTTCTTCCTCTTGATCTTGAGATTCCCCCTCTTCTCGAGGATCTTCTTCCAATTCCTCGGAAGCAGTTTCTATTTGTTCATCCCTTTTTTTATCCTCATTCATGACATTGACCTTGACTGCGTTTAACACCTGTTACCAAACCGATATTCTTTCCTGATTTCAACACTAAGCGAAACGTTAAGCATCAGAAAAAGCTTTGTCAAGGCAGGCCCTGGGAAGTTTTCCATGCCGAAAGGAGCCTCCTTTTGTTCAGGAAAAAACCCGAAAAACAGGTAGCCGTTCAGGGGTTCCCAACCCAGCGGGATTCAAAGGTTACAGGTTGAATTTACTCGGGTTGGCTTCGTTTTAAGGGGGGGGTGGGTATCGCGCCAAGACGCCAAGGCCAAGGTTTTTGAGGTAATCTATCTCATAATTTTTCTCAGGTCACTCAAAAGGCGGGGGGCATATTCTCTTGTAAGACAACGCGTATCATCATCATTAAGCCCGGTGGGTTTGATAAATAGGCCATCAGCGCCGGCCTTGAATAGGGCAACAGCGTCATTGATCAACGATTTTCTGGTATAAAACACCGCAGGAATATGAGGGTAATAAAGTCGCGCCTGCCGGAGATTGAAAAGGCCATACTTCCTATTCTGCCCGATCCGATCACAGGTATCCTCGAACAGTTTTCTCCAGCAATCCACGATGCCAAAGAGCCTCTTAAGAAATTCGTTATTAATATCTCCTTCGAAGCTGTCCAGTCCCCCATAGACCTGGTCCATGGTTGGGAAATCGGCGGTTTTTCTTTTGAGTTCCTCCATTGGCGTCAAATACGGCTCAACCACGTCCTTATCCTGTCCCCACAGGTCAAGAAGAAACAGGGAGGGGATTTTGGCGGCCAATAGATCCTTGGCTTTATCAAAGGTGTAGGCCTGAACAAATTCAAGATCAGGGGCCGAAGGGGCGATCTCATATTGTACAAGATTATGCTCAAATTCAGAGTCATCAATAAAGCAAATAACAGGCTTCATTTTTCGTATTCCCTTTAAATCCCTTCTCCTGTTAATTTTTCCAATGCTTCTAAATATTTCTCCCTCGTCTTATTGACAATTTCGTCCGGCAACCTGGGTGGGGGCGGTTTTTTCGGCCAATTGATCTCAATCAGATAATCTCTCAGAAACTGTTTATCAAAACTCTGTTGCGGCCCTCCAGGGCTGTAATCAGACATTGGCCAGAACCTTGATGAATCGGGTGTTAATACTTCATCAATCAGGATTAGCCGGTCGTCTTTGATGCCAAACTCAAATTTTGTATCTGCTACGATAATACCCTTCTCCGCTGCTAAATCCCTGCCAAATTCATAGATCTGAAGGCTGATGCGCCGAACCTCCTCTGCGATTTTCTTGCCTAAGATCTCTTCTGCCCTTTCAAAACTGATATTCTCATCGTGCATGCCTTCTTCGGCTTTGGTGGAAGGGGTAAAAATAGGAGCTCTGAGTTTATCGGACTCGCGCATCTCTTTGGGGAGCGGGATACCGCAGACGCATCCTGTCCGGAGATATTCCTGCCAACCCGAACCGGACAGGTATCCTCTGACAATGCATTCTACAGGCAGGGGCTCTGTTTTCTTGACAAGCATGCTGCGGCCCTCGAGCTGCGGGGCATATTTTTGGCAGACCTCCGGATACTCAGACGGACTGCTGCTTATTAGATGATTTTCGATGACAGACTCCAGCTCCCTGAACCAGAAGAGAGATATTGCTGTCAGTATTTTCCCTTTATCGGGAATAGGGTCATCCATAACCACATCAAAAGCTGACATGCGGTCGCTTGCAACAATCAACAGCTTATCCTCAACTTCATAAACATCTCTGACCTTTCCCCGTTTCACAAGTCTGATATCTTCAAAGTTGCTTTTTGTTAAGACGCCTGAGTTCATGAGTCATCTCCTTTATTCAATTTCTTTAGATTTTCCCGGTAATACTGTAGCACCATGTTCCGAAATGAAACCGTTTCTGCATATGGGGGTATCCCTTTATACTGCTTTACCCGATGCGGTCCGGCATTATAAGAGGCCAATGCTAAGCTGATGTCCCCATTTTGTGCCTTCATAAGCCCTGAAAAATATTTGTACCCGTACTCAATTGCCTTGCCTGGCTCGAGGCGATCATCCCGGTCTTTCTTCAACAATTCTCTTTTATATCGCCTGAAGAGCATAGACCGTTCCCGGCCACAATTCAAGGATTCCTGCATTAACTCCCTGGCGTCTTTGGCGTGTCTTGTCCTATTTTCTGGGACAATTTCCGAGATAAGGGCTATGGCCTTCTGCCTTAGCTTTCGTTGACGTGCCATTAGAGATATGGCTTCTTCGAAATATGATGGCATATAGATATTTTTCATCCCCAGGCCTTTCCCCGTCTTTGGCATAATCTGGGTCAGGCCAGCAGCCCCCACGTAAGAAACAGCACGGGGATCAAAATTGGATTCCCTCTTTATCAGGGCGATAAACAGGAGAGGGTCTACCGGATATCCGCCCTCTTTCTGTTTGTAAAGGCATTTTTCAATAAGAGATAGAAAAAGAGGTCCTTCCATTCTTACAGAGTTCTTCCATAAGGATCCGGGATTTGTCCCCCTGCGCATCTCCTGTTTTCCAAGGTCAAAGCGGTCCTTGTCTGTATGGGACGCCTTTTGTGTAAACTCGTGAAACACGTAATTCACAAACTTCACGTTTTTGGGGCTTAATGCAGGGCTATTTTTAGGGAGGCCCTGACATCGGTTGTAAAAAATACCCAAACCATCCCTCAGGTTGTAGGAAGCCTTTTTAACACTTCCTTCCAGTAGTTCATCCAAGAGCGCTGAACAGGTGGCTCGATTCAGCCTGTCATCTACCTCGGGCGTCAATTTTGACCTGTAAGCCACGAAATATTGTCGGGCTAAGCCAAGGGCCTTTTTGTTCTCCAAGGCCCATTTACCTGCCCTTTTCGAGTGTTCACCAGCAAACTTTTCTTTCTCCTGGGTGGTAATCGCCGAAACAGCTCTGGCAAAAAGTAGGTTCGCCCTGTTGTTCAGTTCCTTGGCCTCCAGGTAGTCCTGATTTATAAGCGCTTTTAGTCCGAAAGAGCGTGCAACCTCGGGCCCGATTAAAAGTATCCCGGCAGCACCCTTGTAGGAGCCATCTGACAGGTTCATTTTAAAGCTTTTAATGTTATAGTCGATAATGCTTTGTCTAAGCAGGGAAGGGTTTGCTGAGGCTGCGGGTACAAACGCCAAATATATGGCTGAAACAATAAAAAGGAAGAAAGATAATCCTGTCGCAATCAATCTTTTCTGCAATGGCATAGACTACCCAGCATCTCGAAGGACCTACAGAGACCTTTGAAAAACGCCCCCTTTCGAAGTCTGCGCTTATCTGCCTCCCGCTTCAGCGGGACGTTGCATTCGGATTTTAATCCTCGAAATATTCAATATATTCCTCTGGTTAATCCCGCTAAAGCGGGACTCATGCGCCTTAATCTTGACCGAAATTGAACGTTTTTCAAAGGTCTCTTACTATTTCAGGGCTATAAACGGTGGAAAGGACTTCCTTATGATAGACATTCTACAAGATCCCTTGATATATTGCAAGCAGCATGGTGAGCAATCAGCAGGGCCAGTTCCTTGCAGATACCAGCATATTTTTTACGTTCCACTCCTTACTTCTTACGAGGCCATCAATAGTTCGGGTCATGTCATGGAAAAAGGAAAGAAAGAAGTGAGATTTGTAGCTGATGTTATGGTAGGCAAATTGGCCAAATGGCTCAAAGTATTAGGCTATGACACCCATTATCAGCCTCGTTATCACCCTGGGGAGATTGATATGTTTGTGAGGGATGGGAGAATACTCCTTACCCGGCATAAGAGGAGGGCTGAAAGGCTAAGTAGTGTTGCCGTGCTGATCCGTGGCAATCAAGTAAGTGAGCAATTGATAGAACTGAAAAGAGAGCTGCATCTTGAACCTGCTCGTTCAACCTGGTTCAGCAGATGTCTGATATGTAACGCCATCTTGAGGCACGCTTGTGAAGGGGTCGCCGGTGAGAAGATCCCTGAATATGTCCTTTATCAAAACAGGACCAATATCAGCTTCTGCCCTTTGTGTGGTAGACACTTCTGGCCGGGGAGTCACAGGGAGAGAATGGAGGCTCAGCTAAAAGAATGGGGCTTTCCCTTTAAACATTAGGGGCCACGTAAATGCGTACAAAAACAGTGCGCCCCTTGGCAAAGGGTGCCCTAATTCCCGCACAAAATTAAGTGCTCGACAAGAATGACCTCAGAAAAAACGGTTACTTCTTCTTAGCTGCAGATTTTCGTTTCGTTGCTCTTTTTTTCTTGGCTACTGGCTTTTTCACTTTGGCAGCCGCAACCGGTCTTTTCTTGGCCGCCGGTTTTTTCTTTTTGGCCTTTGCTGCCATGTCTGCTGCTTTAGCCTTCTTAAGCGCGGACTCTAATTTTTTGATATTACCCTTTGTAGCTGTCACTTCTTTGTTAAGTCGTGTAAGTTTTTTCTTAGAACGCTGCAATCTAAGTTGAATTTGTTTTACAGTTGCCATGCCCCCTCCTTTGATTTATGGTTAATAATATGAGTACTGAGAAGTAGCAATAAACAGAAAACTTACACAAGTCAAGCAAATATATTCATTTAATGAAAAATTGATACTAATTAGAATCCGAACGAAAACCCTGTTCAGGCACGATTGTGGATTTAAAAACTCACACAAATCAGGACGAAACAACTGCCACATTTGAAATTTGTTTTTGGATTCATACTCTTAATCGTACTCTTAATCATAATCGTTTTGAGTAAGATTACGATTATGATTAAGATTATGAAATAGGGAAGGGCACCAGTTATTTCGTTCAGGCACTAATTAGAATGCCCATCCCCACCCTGTATAGGAGATGAGACTTTCCCCCAACAATGCACATATCATTAACAGTGTGATCTCCACCATCTCATTGGACGTTCCAAGCAGATCTCCGGTAATACCCCCGAATTCATGCCTGCACCGAATCCCAAACAGCTTTGTCTCAAGCCATCCGAGGCAAAAAAGTAAAAAGGAGAGTGGCCCAAAAGGGATACAAAAGACGATAGATATAACATGTGACAGGATCCTGTTCCGAGTGGAAGCCTGGGCAACAAATGGCCGCCCCATCCCATCCTCAGCGCGCGCATAAGGGAGGGTTGTCATTAGTTCCACCATCATTCCTCTCGAAAGAGTAAATATAATTAAGAGCCAGACAACAGAACCGCAGGATATGAGTCTCTCGAAGGCGAGCCATTTGGCGAGCAGGGCTACAAGCAGCGCCAATACACCAAAGGTCCCTAAGGAGCTGTCTTTCATGATCGACAATCTTTTATCCTTTTGAAAAAATCCCCCTATGGAATCGGCCCAATCTGCCAACCCATCAAGATGCAATCCCCTTGTCAGGTAAATGTCCATGACTAACAGGAGCAGTGCAGTCCCTCCAGGCCATGGGGTGAAAGGCAACAGCCCCCATAGAAGGTTTGTCCCGTAAAGAACAAGCCCCAATAACAGTCCGATGACCGGGAACCATATGAGTGACGAGCCAAAGTCCTCAGATTCGCGTCTTGGCCAGGGAAATAGTGTGAGCGTCTTAAGTGCGGTCCCGAGGCCGTCTAAAGATAAATAGTCTTTTGAGTTCAGCATATATTTCTGCCCTTTTCGGTTTTACGAGACTCTGTCCTCTGAATGACAGGCATCTCTTCTTCCCTGATTGCTACGATGCGGGGAGCGATCTCCTTGAGCATTCCCAAGCTTTTCTTATGAGTAAAAAAACAAACCCCATCCAGGTCAAACAGATAGTG
>JAUWPC010000040.1 GCA_030611815.1 Desulfobacteraceae bacterium | reverse complement strand
ATTTCTATAACCCGGTTTTCAATTCCATCTGCACCGGGCAATGATCAGAACCAAGAACATCAGTTAATATGGCAGCGTCGTGAAGTCTTGATTTGCTTTTTATATCAATTATAAAATAATCAATCCGCCAGCCAATATTCTTACTTCTTGCATTAAAGCGATAACTCCACCATGAGTATTGCCCCGGCTCCTGATTGAAAACCCTGAAGGTATCCACCCATCCGGCATTGATAAACCTGTCCATCCAGTTCCTTTCCTCAATGGAAAAGCCGGGATTTGTTTCGTTAGCTTTGGGATTAGCAAGATCAATGGCCTTATGGGCAATATTTACATCTCCACAGATAATGGTTGTTTTACTAACAGCCAATTGCTTTACATATTCAAATAAGGCATTATTAAATGCGATTTTATATTCTATCCGTTTGAGCCCATGTTGCGCATTGGGGAAATATACGTTTGTCAGGAAAAAATCTGCAAACTCCAGGGTAAGGACTCGTCCCTCATCGTCAAAATGATCCACTCCGATACCGGTGGTGACTCGCAAGGGTTTCTTTCTGGTGTAAACCGCAACCCCTGAATAACCCTTCTTTTTGGCCTGGGCAAAATAACTTGAATAACCTGGAATATCCTTAAGCTCATCTGAAAGCTGATCCGGCCAGGCCCTGGTCTCCTGCACTGCAAAAATGTCAGCGCCTGATCCTTTAACAATATCAACAAAGCCGTTTTTTGCAACTGCCCTGAGTCCATTTACATTCCAGGAAATAAATTTCATGGTATGAACGGCTCTGGTTTTCAGCCGCCTGGGGGTGACACCGATTTTTGGACAATCCTGCTCAAAGAGGCAGCAGTCACATTGAGGCCCAACAGGTTTGCATCGCTCCTGTCCAAAGGCGACAAGGATTGAATTAAGCCTTTTCCAGTATTCGACGGGTAATATTTTTATCAGAACCTTTTCCGTGGACTCAGGATTCTTGGTGTTCACAAAACCCCAGATATTCATGATGCGATGGACATGGGTATCAACGCATATGGCAGGTTTGTCAAACGCCACAGATAAAACAAGGTTGGCTGTCTTACGTCCCACGCCAGGCAGTTTTAACAGTTCATCAAGTTCATCCGGCACCTTGTCTGCATAAGGTTTCAGAGCTCCCGGAAGCCTGCAAAGATATTTCGCTTTATTGTTAAAAAACCCAACCGGTTGTATCAATTTACGTATTCTTTCCTCGCTCAACCCTGCAAGCGCATGAATATCGGGAGCTTCATTAAATAGTCTGCGGGAGGCTTTGGAAGTGGTTTCATCTTTGGTTCTTGCTGAAAGAATGGTTGCAACCAGCACCTTGAAGGGATCACGGGTCTGCACTGCAATCAGGTCAACAACAGGAGTGTGGTAATTTGTGACTTCCTGTTCCAGGGCCAGCAGAAAAGATTCAAGCTTGATGTCCATATTATCCTTTTTGTAGTCGTTTATAGGTTCCCCCGCACTATGTGCGGGGATCTTCGACAGGGGTCACCGCTAAAAACGGGATTCAGGGTTGCATCTTTACGTAGACCTTACAAAGCTATTCTCGGACAGCCTTTTAGGGGCGAAGGAAGGGAGAAGCTGCATGCAAAACTTGTCGTTTTTGAAGCTTAACTTTTCATGGGTTTCTTTCTTAAGTTCCTCTGATCGAAATTCCTCAGCATCAATTATTTCACACAGATTTAAGATGGTTTGACTTGATAAAAACATTCCCGGATAATAATTCGCAAGTCTTATCCTCTCGTTATCCTGGTCCAAAAATTTGCAGGATCTCAGATCATTCAGGATGCGTGATATTGTTGAATCAGCGGTGCACAATAAGGTGGATAGATGCTTTCCAGTCATCTTAATGTTTTTGATTTGAGTAATGGTTATCAAATCTGCCCGAAAACCCGTGCCGTAAAGGAGTCTGTTTTTGAGCATTATCGAGGTCTGACCTACGTGATTGAGCGAATTAAGTTTGGAAGATCTTCTCTCAATGTCTTGAATTATTTCTTTTGAGGGAATGTTTTTAAGGGCAAAGACCCTTTTAAAAGACTCGGGCGTTGCGCCAAAAGAGGTCTGATTCAGGTTTTCGATAATTGTCCGTTTATGTTTTTCAGGACATGACTTAAACATGGATTTCAATTTCTGGTGATTGATAATACCCTTAAAGCGAATGACCCATGCCGGCAGATCCGTTACCATCCTGTCCTGCTGCATGAATAGAAATGTGGCCATGAACAGGGCCTCAACGTCTATAATACCCTCGCTTTTTTCATTAACCATTGGGACGTCAAAAGGGATGCCCATGGTCACCCAGGCACTTCGGATCATCAAGCGCGCCCTATCATTTATTGTTTCCGGTAAGTTCATCAAAATCGAATCCTATGGCCTTAAGAACAATTCGCAAGTCCTCTCTTCTTAATTCATCGTTATCAACGCTTAACACAAATCGGACTGCCTCCTCAATTTCCGTCTTTCTCGGATGCAGGCCTTTTAAATCATCTGTATGCTTGCTATATGACGGTGTAGATGCAAGGAGTTTCATACCAATCAGGGCCTGCCTTCCAATCAATGTAATCTTCAGATTGTCACCGATCTCAATCGTCCTGGAAATTTCATTAAAGTACTCTGGTAATTCTTTTGGTGACCTTAATTTTTTGAAAATGTTGGCCGCATTGGTACTAATCCATTCCGGGGGTAATTTTTTGGCCCTGCTGACATTACTGATTCCCTCCTTAAGAGCGGCAGGCAATATTTCCGGCAATAACAGATCAATATCCTTGGTTTGATTTTTGAACCCATCAAGTGCCATGGCGGCTCCACCTACGACAACCAGGTTGAAAGTATCATCCGGATATTTTACACTCAGCCATTCTGAGAGAATTTCTAAGTTGTCGAGGATTTGGGCTTTGTTGAAATCTGTTGCCATTTTTGACACCTGGTTCTAAAAAATTCTAAGAGAAAATAGTCTATAACATGAATTTGCAATAAACGCAATATTTTTTGCAATAATAGCAATTAATCCCATTTTTGATCCATTAATCAGCAGATTTTTGTGTTAGTGCATCCTATGATCAATTGTCAAAATCCTCCGATAGATCGGCTCATCGTCTTCGGTCGTTATCCTGTTCCCGGACGATCCAAGACACGTCTCATCCCAGCGTTTGGTCCGGCCTGGGCTGCGGACCTTCAGCGCCAGCTCACAGAAAAAATTGTGGCTACAGCCGAGGCATTTGCGTTGCAACGAGGGGTCAATGTGGAGGTCTGTTTTGAAGGCGGCAGCGAGCAGAAAATGCGACGCTGGCTTGGCCCAGACGTCTCTCTTTCCCGTCAGACGCCGGGAGACCTCGGTACACGCATGTACGCCGCATTTCTTGCCGCATTTCAGAGGGGGTGCCGGCGTGCGGTTCTCATTGGCACAGATATCCCTGAACTGAGGGTCGATCATCTCAGGCAGGCATTTGACGCCCTCAGTGAAAACGATCTCGTTATCGGACCGAGCAGAGATGGCGGGTACTGGCTTATTGGATTGAATCGCCCTGTCCGTCTCTTCGAGGGAATCAAATGGGGCACCAGGGCTGTGTTTGCCCAAACATTAGCCCTGGCAAATGGACAGGGTCTAAGGGTCAAAGAACTTGATTATCTCACGGATATCGATACTGAGGAAGAGCTGAAAGAACTGCTGCCTGATTGGACAGAGAAAGGGCCTTATGTGTCAGTTATCATTCCAGCCTTGAATGAAGCTCTAAACATTGAAAAAACCATTAGCAGCGCGCGCAATAGGGATGCAGAGGTTATCGTTGTAGATGGGGGGAGTGGCGATGACACAGTTGCCCAGGCTATTCGTGCGGGAGCGCGAATCGAGAAGAGCTCCCGTGGTCGTGCAGTGCAGCAAAATCGCGGTGCCTCAGTGGCCCGTGGCAGTGTGCTTCTATTTCTCCACGCTGATACGCATTTGCCGCACGGCTATATCAACCATATCTTTGAAGCCCTGATGGATCCTGGAACTGTGGCTGGCGCATTCCGGTTTAAGACCGATCTCGATCATCCACTCATGAAACTGATAGAACTTGCGACAAATATCCGCTCCCGATACCTCAAACTCCCCTATGGCGATCAGGGACTCTTTTTCCGGAGAACGGTATTTGAGGGAGTTGGGGGCTTTCCGGAGGTGTCGATTGCCGAGGATCTGTTTTTAATGCACCGGATCTCAAAGCAGGGACGTATAGGGATTGCGCCCGTCCATGCGGTGACTTCCGGCAGGCGATGGCAAACGCGCGGGCTCCTTCGCACAACCCTCCTCAACCAGGTCATTGTAGCTGGCTGCTGCCTCGGTATTTCACCACGTGTGCTCTCAAGACTGTACCAGATGCCGGGAACTTCAGCAAAACCAGGCTTTTTTAATAGGATATGAAAAAAATGAGAAAAAAAGTGGATTTCTTGACTTAGATCAAAGACAATCTTTTTTTATACCCTCATAATGGCGGCAAGTTAGAGAGAAGACAGCGGCATGCATCTGAATATGCCAAAAATAAAAACCTCAGGGAATTAAGAAAGGAGAAAAATCATGTTTTGTTTTCAATGTCAGGAAACGGCAAAGAATCAGGGTTGTACTGTAAAGGGGGTCTGTGGAAAACCGGAGGAGACCGCCAACCTTCAGGACCTGTTAATCTATGTCTTGAAGGGGATTTCCATTTATGGAGAAAAGGCGAAGGAACTCGATATTGAAGATCGGAAGGCCGGTCTTTTTATTGCAGAAGCTCTTTTTGCCACTATAACCAATGTTGCATGGGATAAAGATCGGATTATTGGCCTTGTCAAAGAAGCGTTGAAAATCAGAGACGAGCTGAAATCAAAATTTATGGCCGCGTACAAAGAAAAAAACGGTCAAGAGTTCTCAGAAAAACTGCATGACTCTGCGGTCTGGTATTCGGATGATGAGGCGGCATTTTACGAGAAGGCAAAAGGGGTCGGCGTTCTTGCAACCGAAAATGAAGATGTTCGTTCCCTCAGGGAACTGCTGGTCATCGGGTTGAAGGGAGTCGCCGCCTATGCAGATCATGCAGCGATCTTAGGGTTTGAAAAGGGAGAGATCTATCAGTTCATGATGGAGGCATTAACGTCCACCACCCAGGACCTGTCCGTGGACGAGATGGTCGCCATGGTCATGAAGTGTGGGGAGATGGCGGTCAACACCATGGCCCTTCTCGACGAGGCAAATACCACAGCCTATGGGAATCCTGAGATTACAGAGGTCAATATCGGTGTTGGCAACAACCCTGGCATCCTTATCAGCGGGCACGATTTAAAGGATATGGAGGAGCTGTTAAAGCAGACTGAGGGGAGTGGGGTCGACGTTTATACCCACGGCGAGATGCTTCCGGCCAATTACTATCCTGCATTCAAAAAGTATGAGCATTTTGCGGGGAATTACGGCGGTTCATGGTGGCGTCAGAACCAGGAGTTTGAATCCTTTAACGGTCCAATTATATTGACTACCAACTGTCTTATTCCTCTGAAAAAGGACAACACATATTTGGACAGGCTTTTCACCACGGGAATGGTCTCATATCCCGGTGCCAAACATATCCGGAAGAGGCAAGAGGGTGGCGCCAAAGACTTTTCCGGAGTGATAGAGCTTGCAAAGTCATGCAATCCTCCCACTGAAATTGAAACCGGTAAAATCGTTGGCGGATTTGCCCATGCTCAGGTCTTAGCTTTGGCAGACAAGATAGTGGATGCCGTGAAATCAGGGGCTATTAAACGCTTTGTTGTAATGGCAGGCTGCGATGGCCGCCACAAGTCGAGGAACTATTTCACCGAGGTTGCCCAGCAGCTTCCCAAGGATACGGTTATCCTGACCGCAGGCTGCGCCAAATACCGTTACAATAAGCTCGACCTTGGCGACATTGGTGGTATCCCGCGAATCCTTGATGCAGGGCAGTGCAATGATTGTTACTCCCTTGTTGTTATCGCCCTGAAGTTGAAAGAGGTCTTTGAGCTTGATGATATTAATGATCTTCCTATTTCCTATGATATCGGATGGTATGAGCAAAAGGCGGTTGCGGTTCTTCTGGCGCTTCTCTCCTTAGGGGTCAAAGGGATCCGTTTAGGGCCGACACTTCCGGCATTTGTTTCCCCGACTGTACTCAATGTACTGGTGGAGAATTTCGATATCAAACCGACTGGCGAAGTCGAGGCAGATATCGAGGCAATGATGGCCGGCAAATAACAAACATTTTGACAGGATCTGCAGGATTCCCGGGATATTTAGAACAGGGAAACCCCTGCGGGTCCTGTCAAAATACCATCGGGTTCAAAACCCGATCAACAATCGACAATCATCAATCCAAAGGGGAGACGGTATCATGAAATGTCCGGGACAGGACAGCCAGTACTGGAAGCCGGGGGCCATTTTCAACGTCAAGTGCCCCGAATGCGGGACTGAAGTAGAGTTCTTCAAGGATGATACCACACGCAAATGTTCCAAATGCGGCCACCGCTTCCAGAACCCGCGTCTTGATTTCGGCTGTGCTTCATACTGTCAGTATGCGGAACAGTGCATCGGGAATCTTCCGCCTGAACTCCTTGCCCAGAAAGAGGACCTGCTAAAGGACAGGGTCGCCATTGAAATGAAGCGATACTTTAAGCAGGATTTTAAACGGATCGGTCATGCAAGCCGCGTGGCGAGATATGCAGAGCAGATCGGCAGGGAAGAAGGCGCTAACCTGGCAGTTGTCCTGTCCGCAGCATATCTCCATGACATCGGGATCAGGGAGGCTGAACGAAAACATCAGAGTACGGCAGCCAAGTACCAGGAGGAGGAAGGACCGCCCATAGCTAAGGAGATCTTGACCAAGCTTGGCGCAAAGGAAGGGCTTATTGATGAGGTATGTGATATTATTGCCCATCACCATCACCCGAAGGAAGATGAGACCATTACTTTCAAGAGTCTCTACGATGCAGATCTGGTAACTAATCTGGAAGAAAAACAAAAGGAGAATCCGACTGAGCCAGAGAAGTTGACTGGAATTATTGAGAAATCATTTCTTACGGGGAGCGGCGCTAACTTGGCAAGAAAAGTGCTTTTAAAATAGGACGCAGATAGCCGCAGATGCACGCAGCATTTGGAAAGGATAAGCTAATGAAAGTAATGCGAAAAATAATAGAAATTGACGAAGAACTCTGCGACGGGTGCGGCGAGTGTGTGCCTTCCTGTGCCGAAGGGGCCATAGAGGTGGTGGATGGCAAGGCCCGTGTCGTGGCGGAAAAATATTGCGACGGTTTAGGCGCCTGTATGGGTGATTGCCCCAACGGCGCACTCAGAATCATTGAGCGTGAGGCAGAGGATTTTGATGAGGAAGCGGTAGAGTTATACCTGAAGGAGAAGGAAGAAAAACCGGTCGAGGTACCCATGGCCTGCGGGTGTCCCTCAACCCAGGTTCAGACCTTTATACCGACCTCCCCAGGGAGGGAAACCGTGGCCGCCGATTCCCAGATGAGAATAACATCAGCCCTCGCGCAATGGCCTGTCCAGATAAACTTAGTGCCACCTATTGCACCTTTTCTTAAAGGGGCCGATCTTCTGATTGCAGCAGATTGCGTACCTGTGGCCTACCCCAATTTTCACCAGGATTTTCTGAAAGAGAAGGTGGTTATGGTCGGGTGTCCCAAGTTTGATGATGTTGAGGGGTACATCCGTAAATTCACTGATATATTTAAGACAGCAGACATAAAAAGCATAACCTCCGTAGTTATGGAGGTGCCCTGCTGCTCAGGTCTCCCGGTGATCCTCCAGCGGGCAATGGATGCTGCCGGAAAAAAGATCCCGATGGAGCAGGTGGTTATCAGCACCCGTGGTGAGATCTTGAAAAGAGAAAAGCGTGCGGCCTAACGAGGAAGTTGTTTGGTTTTCATTCCAAAAATAAAGGGCCGGGCCCCAATGGCCCGGCCCTTTTCTGGATGTGAGATTGTTTTAGTTGATTTCTATTTTCTTGGCATCGGCTTCCTTTTCCAGGGGCATGGCTACTGTTAGTACACCATCCTTAAATGTCGCATCGACATTCTCTTTATCCACCTTTCCTGGCAGCCGAAAGCTCCTGCTGAAGGAACCGCTTCTTGTCTCTTTGAGGTAATAACTGGTCCCTTCTTCCTCTTTATCTGTTTCTTTCTTGCCGCTGACGGTTACATAGCCGTCTTCAATGGAGATCGAAATATCGTCCCTCTTCAGACCAGGGAGTTCTGCATTAAGGAAGTATTTGCCGTCCTTTTCAATAAAGTCGATATTCGGGGCCAAATCTTCATCTTTATCCCTCAGCAATTCGGGCCATAGCCTATCAGAAAAGAGATCCCTCCAACCTTCCGTTCCAAACGGAGTCACCCAAAAGGGTCTACGAAATGTTCTTGAAACTGCGAGCGTCATAACTGCCACCTCCTTCTATATACTTTTTTAAAAACGCTGTTTGATATGGACAAATGGAACCTCTCAAATTCCATTTGACAATAAGATAAGTATGGAATAGACTGTGTCAAGAAAAATAATGATACAACCACTCATATTACTAAATAAACTAAATATGCATAAGTAATGGAATTCCATAAAGTTCCAGACGAACATGCAGGAGGTGTGTATGAAAAGGATAAAGGGTAGGCGGGATGACACAGATAGAAATCAAATGGCCCTCCCCTCATCCTCTGATCTGAGGGGCAGGCAGTCTGTAAGGGCGACATTTAAACTGTCCGAAAATGCCATCAACACTATGAGTGTTGTCGCAGCTCATCTCGGTATAAGGCAGAAATCTCTTTTTGATCACTTGATAGAAGATACACGGTCTCTGGGTTTAATCGCTTCCGGGGTTCAACCTGATAGATTTAGCAGGTTGAAGCGTATTCAGAAGACATACGTTATCAGCCGGAAAACCCTTTGTTGCTTAGATGATGCATCAAAGGATCTTGATGCCTCACGAGATGCCCTGGTCGAATATTCAATTCAGCGACTGCTGCCTCTTATTGAGGAGGAACGGGAAAGGCACGGAAAACGGAAGGAGATATTAGATGAGATGACCGAATATCTGAAACAGGGTGAAAGAATCTTAGAGAAATCTCGGAAGCTTTTAGGAGAGGATGATCCGGTTCATGAGAGACTTGAAGCTGCAATGAGGGCATGTCGTAAAGCGCACAACGCCGTCGTTTCTTTTGTGAAAAAAGGCAAAATAATCGATGCCTTTTAGCAAGGTTCTCAGTTTCTGCAGACAACTGGCATGATACCCCTTTAGAATTTTATGCCTTGGTCAATCCAGAAATCATTTTAAAGGGTTACAGCACATGTTATTGACTTAAGTCAAAGACAATTTTTTTCGGACGTGTCAGTAATTGTGGGTATTCGAGGTTAAGAACTTTACTATGAAATGGACTAAAGATGCAAAAGACGATCTGTCCCGGGTCCCGTTTTTCGTACGAAAAAGGGTGAAAAAGCGTGTGGAAGAAGAGGCCGTCCGCTGCGGGAGCAATCAGGTGACCATAAAACATGTGCGCACCTGCCGGGAAGGGTTCCTCAACCGGATGGAAGAAGAGGTCAGGGGTTTTCAGGTTGAGAGCTGTTTTGGCCGGCAGGGTTGTCCCAACCGGGCTATTAATTCAGATGGTTTGACGGAACAACTGGGGCAAAAATTAGATAGAAGGAATCTGAAGGCTTTTCTGAAGGAACGGGTGAAAGGCCCTTTAAAGATGCACCATGAGTTCAGGATTTCCATCTCCGACTGCCCCAATGCCTGTTCCCGGCCTCAAATAGTTGATTTGGGAATTATTGGCGCTTGCAGGCCGGAAGTCTCAGATCAAGACTGCAGCCAGTGTGGGACCTGTCTGGAAGTTTGCAGGGAAAATGCGATTTCAATAGAAAACGGGTATCCCATTATTGATAATTCCCGCTGCCTTTCATGCGGCCAGTGCATCCCGGTTTGTCCAACAAAGAGTCTTAAAGAGGGGAATGTCGGGTACCGCATCGTGGTGGGTGGTAAATTGGGAAGGCATCCCAGGTTGGCTGTGGAATTGACTGGCATCTATAAATTAGATGATCTAATGATGGTGGTTGACAACTGTTTGGACTATTACCTAAAAGAGTGTATGAGAGGTGAACGATTCGGGGAGATCTTAGAGCGAACGGGGTGGAAAGTCCCACGGATGGATGAAAGGGGAAAGACTGATGAAAAAAATAGAGGTTTTTAAGGAAAACGATTTTAATGATTTGCACATGAGCAGATACATTGTTCATGACTCTCCATACTTCAAGATTTTGAACTTTAATTTCAGGGCCGGTCAGGAATTACCGATCCACTCACACGATATCGAGGGCCAGTTGAGCATTGCCGTGCTTGAAGGCGAGGGGGAGTTCCTGGCGAAAGAGGGCGCAACGCTACCTGCCGGACCGGGCGATGTCCTGATTTCTGATATCAGCGAGCCCCATGGAGTGAGGGCTAAGAGTGACTTGCGCGTGCTGGTTACCATTGCGCCTCCGATTTAGGCGAAAAATAGTGGTCATGTTTTATGGGGCTGAAAAAGCCTTTTCAGACAATTTGTAGATTTTGCAAATTAGGAATTTTGGAAAGGTCTCGCTGCTTTGCATTCTGGTATATTATCATTATCATATCTTAGGAAAGGAGGAAATCAAGATATGCTCACATATGCTATCCCCGATCGAACGTTACGAAAAACCATTGAAAGCAGTGCAAATGCACAAGCTAATCTTTGTTGGACCTGCAGTACCTGTGATTCGGAATGCCCGGTTTATTTGGCAACAGGCCGGTTGCGACCACAGAAGATCGTTCGGATGGCTAACTTAGGATTTTTGGATGACCTCCTATCTTTACCTGAAATATGGTATTGCCTAACGTGTAAACGCTGTAACTATGTATGCCCTAATCTGGTTAAACCCGCCTCCATTATAAGCTTTTCACGACAAGAGGCTCTCCGTAGCAACCTGTTGCCGTGGAAGGTATTTCTGCGTTACAGGGATTTTTTCTCTCGATTTCAACGTGTTCGCTGGCATACCGCCGAACAATGCCTGAAGGGTGGCGTGGAATCTATTTCTCATGAATTATGGCACGATTGGCTTGAAACCCCGATATCTGCTTCGAAGGGAGAAATATTGTTTCCAAATCTTTCTCCCTCTAAGGCTTTTAAGAGTGCGGCAGATAATTCGAGCTCTACGGCCTGTTTTACCTGTGGTGAATGCGGTAATGCCTGCCCGATTTTTTTTGAACGAAGTGTATTTGATCCTCAGTGGATCTTTCGTATGGTAAATTTGGGCCTGGAGGAAGAGATCCTTAAATCCCCTTCCATCTGGCTATGCCTTGCCTGCCAAAGGTGTACCGAGGCATGCGGTGAGCTGGTATCAGGGGATCTTATAATCCGACGCCTTCAAGAATTAGCCCTGGAAGAGGGCATGGTGGACAAGGATTTCCCTTTTCGATGGAAAAGGGCCCAAAAGGCTATCTACCCTCTTTATATAAAAGAAATCAATTCGCTGCTTGGCTTTGATCCAGTCTAATCACAGAAAACCTTTGTGCAGATCCATTTTTGATGCAGCCGCAAAAAGGCGCAAAAGCCACAAAAACTAGAATTGACATATAGTAAAATCAAGGGGTTATAAGCAGGAAAAACTTGATCTTATACTTTTTACGAGATCATCATTTTTTGCCAGGCCCTTAAGTTACAGTGAACATTGAACTTGAAATCATGGGGCTAATGAATATATTGAGCACTAATCCAGAGAACAGAGAAGAACCTCCCACTAAATCGGGATATTGTGAAATCACGCTTCAGACGTGATTTCCCCGTTGCGGGACAGGAAAGCGCAGTTTCAATAGAAACTTGTCACAAATTTTAAGATGTTGTCCCCTGAAGACGTCTATATAAGGAGTCTAACAAATGGAAAAAGAAGGAGTATTTTCAGCCGAAAAAAACGACAGCGGCAAAATACCGAATCAGCGTGAACTTGAGAAGGAGTTGAGTGATTACCTCACCAAGAAATACGGTAATCGCGTAAAGGTCATCTCTCCGTTTGTTGTTCCCAAGAAAGATGAGGCTATGACCGATGGCCAACCAGGGGGAGAAGCGGGTGGGGCAGGGCTCCACTTCGATATGATGCCCGAGGAACTGGAATCCTATTTGGATAGTTTTGTTGTCAAACAGGATCAGGTCAAAGCGGTTTTGGCAACCAAGATCTGTACCCATTTCAACAGGATAAAATTCAACAACCGCTTGGATTCTAAAAATCCTGCTGGCGAAAGGAAAAAGTCCGGGGTCGGCATGATTAAGAACAATGTCCTGATGATTGGGCCCACCGGAGTCGGCAAAACTTATATCATCAAGCTGATTGCTCAAGAATTAGGGGTCCCCTTCGTAAAGGGTGATGCCACCAAATTCAGTGAAACAGGTTATGTTGGTGGCGACGTGGAAGACCTTATCCGCGACCTACTTTACGAAGCCAATGAAAACATGGAGTTAGCCGAAAACGGGATTGTCTATATTGATGAAATAGACAAAATCGCTTCCTCTCAAAATCTGATAGGTCACGATATTTCCAGGACCGGCGTCCAGAGGGCGCTTTTGAAGCCGATGGAGGAGACAGACGTCGATCTGAAGGTCCCCCACGACCCGATATCCCAGATACAGGCCATTGAACATTACAGACGCACTGGAAAAAGAGAAAAGAAGGTGGTCAATACCAAGAATATCCTCTTTATCATGAGCGGCGCCTTTGGTGAACTGGCAGAGATTATTAAGAAAAGACTCCAGAGCCAAGGGATCGGGTTCGAGGCCGATGTAAGGCCTGCTGAAATTCCGTGGGAAATCCTTAAAGAGGTGCGAGCACAGGATTTGATAGAATTCGGTTTTGAGTCAGAGTTTGTTGGCCGCCTCCCGGTGGTCGTGGTGTTTGATGAACTCACCAAGGAGGACCTGGTCGAAATCCTCAGAAACCCCAATAACCCCATTATTATCAGCAAACGGATGGATTTCAGGGCCTACGGGATAGACATCAAGTTTGAGGATGAGGCGCTGATACGGATTGCAGAGATGGCGGCAGAGGAAAAGACCGGGGCAAGAGGTCTGGTGAGCGCCATGGAGAAGGTACTGATCCCTTTTGAAAAGAAACTTCCCTCAACAAACATCAAAAAGTTCTTAGTTACAAGAGTTGTCGTTGAGGAGCCCGAGGCACAGCTCAACCTGTTGTTGGATGACCCTGACGATCCAGAGCGTTTGGAAAGGTTTGAAAGGGGAAGAGAAAGAGAACTCGCAGGAATCAAACGATACCTCATCGAACGGGCAGAGGATTTCAGCAAGAAGTCCGGCCTTGATATCTATGACAGGAGAATGGATCTAATAGCAGATTTGTATTTGATCAACATCACTGATATTGATATGGCTATCGAGGATTTCAGTGCCATGTACGATCAGGCCAGGCTTGAAGAGGCATCCCTGATGGAAAAGCTTGAGGTGAAGGTGTCGTTTGATGAGAGTGCTGTGGATGAAATCATAGATCAGGCCATCAAGACCGGACAGCAGCCCGGCCCTCTAATGTTTCAATTGGCTAAGAGGCTTGAATATGGTCTCAGGCTCGTGAAAGACAGGTCCGGTAAAGAGAGTTTCAGCATCAATGCCGAAGCTGTTATTAGTATGGAAGATTTCATAAACAACCTTATTAAAGACATCTATCGTCAGGAGAATATTGACGTGGAACTTGGTGAGCCGGACAAACCGGAATCAAATTGAATATTCATTCCCCAACCCCCAAGGCCAATTTCCCAAAATCCCGCCCTGTCGGATTCTGGAAGATCCTCAGATCGAACTGCGGAACAACGGCCAGGATATGATCGAATATATCCGACTGTATCGCCTCATAGTGGGCCCATACCGTATCGTTCGTGAAGACATAAATTTCCATGGGTAACCCGTTAGGGCCCGGAGCGAGTTGTCGAATCAGGAAGGTCATCTCCTGGTGTATTTTACTGTTGTTGCGCAGGTATGCCTCCACATAGGCCCGGAATGTCCCTATATTGGTCATTCTGCGGCCATTAACAAGCACGTCGGTATTGATCCTGTGTTCTCTGTTGTATTGCCCCAGCTCTTCCTGCTTCTGCTTTACATAGTCTGAAATAAGACGATACCCTTGAAATCGTTCTATCATTTCCTTATCGCAGAATTTGATGCTGTCCAAGTCTATGAATATGGCCCGCTTTATTCGCCGCCCCCCACTCTGCTGCATTCCCCGCCAGTTCTTGAAGGTTTCCTCAATTAGTTTGTGTGTGGGGATAACCGTGATTGTTTTATCCCAGTTCTGGACCTGTACTGTATGGAGTGCGATCTCTATCACGTCGCCATCAGCCCCGTACTTGGGCATCTCGATCCAATCACCAATCCGGACAAGATCGCTCGAAGTGATCTGCAAACTTGCAACAAAAGAGAGAATCGTATTCCGGAAGATAAGGAGTATTACCGCGGTCATGGCCCCGAAACCGCTCAACAACACTAAAGGAGATCGACCGAGAAAGGCGCTGACGATAATGATACCGCCAATCAAATAGATTGTCAGCTTCAGGATCTGTATGTATCCCTTGATTGGACGGCCGCGCGATATATCGAGGTTTTGGTAGACATCCCCTAAACCGGTTAGGAACATGCCCCCTGTCAGGAGAAGTATCCACCATATGAGAGCCGTTGAAACCTTAGAGATCAGGTCTTCGCCAAAAGGGAACAGGTCGGAAAAGCTGTATATTATAATTATGGGCGCGATGTATGACAGTCGTCGCAGGAATGCCTTTTTGAGCAGGATGTCGTCGAGGCTGGTCTTTGTCCTTTGAACTAAACTTAGAAGTGCCCTGAGGACAAAATGCTTCGTGACAAAGTAGGATATGAAGCTCAAAACCAGTACGCCGGCTGCCGTTAACATCTGGTAAATCAGCGGGTATTGCTCCGGCCATTCTATGAATAGTATGTCCAAAATCATATGGTTGACCTCAGGCCCTTGCTGGGTTAAAGGGATAGACTATTTGTATATGCTTCATCAATCCTC
>JAUWPC010000103.1 GCA_030611815.1 Desulfobacteraceae bacterium | reverse complement strand
TCTATCATTGGGCAGAATGTATAGCCACCTGAACTCAAAGAAGTGAGATCATGAATAAGAAGAAACTGATTAGAGAGCAACTTGATGCTTCTCTCCAACGTCTTAGCCCTCTACTTGACGTCATAGCACCTCCGAAAGGTTGGATTCGGGCCATCCGTGCCGCACTGGGGATGACTGCCAAGCAATTGGCCAATCGACTCGGTGTCGCTCAGCAAGCTGTGGCGCGTATCGAAAAAAAAGAGCCGGCCGGCTCGGTCACCATCAAGACTATGCGACGGATCGCAGAGTGTCTCGATTGCGTATTTGTCTATGGATTCGTGTCACGCACAAGTCTGGAAGAGACTGTTGCTCGTCAGGCGAAAAAAGTCGCGGCTAAGCGCCTTGCCCAGGCTTCTCAAACCATGAGCTTGGAGAATCAAGCACTCAGCAGGAGAGAGAACGAGCAGGCCTTATCGGACTTGGTTGATGAACTCATACGCACGCTTCCTTCAAACTTGTGGAACAAATCATGATTGACTTCAAATATCCCGAGGGAGCTACACCCATTGATCCTGATGAGGCGGAAGGCTTGCTGCCCACCCACATAACGACGCATGGTGAACTGAATCGATGGGAACAAGACAACATAGTTGAGGCGCTGGCTTGGATAGACAAGACAAAACCAACGAATATTCTCAATGAGCAGTTCATCAAGCAGTTGCACAAGAGAATGTTTGGTAACGTCTGGAGATGGGCGGGGCAATTTCGTCTGTCTGATAAGAACATCGGTGTATCATGGTCTCAGGTTCCGATGTGTCTCAAAAACATGTGCGATGATGTGCACGTATGGATACAGACCCAAAATGGATCCCCTGAGGAAATGGCTGTGCGTTTTCATCATCGGCTGGTGTGGATTCATCCCTTTCCTAATGGCAACGGACGCCACGCACGTCTCATGGCAGACATTTTTATAGAGAACGTCCTGCACGGCTCACCGTTCACCTGGGGTAAACGGAATTTGTCAAGTCCAAGCGAATACAGTAGCAGATACATCAATGCTCTTCAAAAGGCGGACAATGGAAACTACATTCCCCTTCTGGAGTTTGCAAAATCGTAGAGAGCATCGGTAAAGGTATCAAATCTGCCGTTGACTGTTTTGCCCTGAAATGATGCTTGAAACTTATGAGAAACCCGTTGAGAACAATATCTCGGCGTATGGTATAAGGTAATGAACAGGGGCTCATGGGGAGCTTCCTATCAAAAAAGGCAGTGCTGAATGAAAAGAGAAATGTGGTCATTTATCTTGTCGGACTCTCTATATGGGGCATTGTTTGCTGTGTCTGGCACAGGGAAGCGTTTGAGGACTACATCACCCCGCGACGGATTTGGCATCGGAGGGCTGGACTCGGTGGTCGTAATCGACTATAATGGGAATGAGGAGATTGCTCTGAGGGCAAGATGGAACGTAGGAGGGAGAACATGGACCTAAAAATCTTGAAGGATACGCCACCCTGGGAATGGCCTGAAGATACGGACAAGATGCTCTTGGGAATTCTTTGCGACGACCAAAGGGATGAATCCGATCGCCTGCTTGCGGCAGAGCTGGGCGGTGACTATACGGTTATCAATGATGAACTCGCTGATGCATTGCTTTCGATCGTGCTCAGCGGTGAGGAATCGGAGGACCTCCGCGCAAGGGCGGTAATATCTCTGGGACCGGCCTTAGAAACTGCCTATATCGACGAGTTCGAGGATCACGAAGACGTGCCCATTTCCGAAGAAACATTTCACGGGATCCAGGAGTCACTCCGCGAGCTCTACATGGATACCGATGGTCCCAAGGAGGTACGGCGTCGGATCCTGGAGGGCTCGGTGCGGGCTCCGCAAGACTGGCACCAAGAGGCGATCCGTAACGCGTATTCCAGCGACGACGAGTCCTGGAGGCTCACCGCCGTCTTTGGCATGCGTTATATTCGAGGGTTCAACACCCAGATCCTGGAGGCGTTAGAAAACGAAAACGAGGGCATTCACTATGAGGCGGTTTGCGCTGCGGGGAACTGGGAAGTGGATGCCGCCTGGTCGCACATTGCAAGTCTCGCCACCACAGAGTTGACGGACAAATCGTTGCGACTGGCGGCTATTGAGGCAGTGGCTAACATCCGTCCGCAAGAGGCAGCAGAAATTCTCACTGGACTGATCCAATCTGATGACGAAGACATTGTCGATGCGGCCTACGAGGTCATGGCTATGTCTGGGTGGTTTCCGGACGAGGATTACGATGATGATTACGATGATGATGACGAGGATAAAAAGGTCCTCCACTGAAATATCCCTTCTCATTCACCCCCAACCTTCTTCTGTCGCGCCAGCACCCAAGCAAAAAAATGGGTGGAAAGGCCCGTGCAAACCCTTTTCATAAAAATCTGGAATGATGTTTGAAGCTTAGGAGCAGGCCGCGCCCTTCAACGACATGCAAGAAATAAGGAGGACAAAAGTGATTTCAGAACAAGCACTCGCCAAACTGTCATATCCCGAAGCCCCCAAAATGGTTACCGACAGGGTGCCTGGCCCGAAAACCCAAAAACTGCTTGCTGACGCGATCCGGGTTGAATCCATGGCCAGAGGCGGAGGGCGTTTTCCTCTGGTTTTTGATGAAGGGATGGGTTCCACAGTAAAGGACCCGGATGGAAATATTTACATCGACATTTCAGCAGGAGTGGCAGTGAACTCGGTGGGACGACGGCATCCTCGCGTGGTGGAGGCTATCCAGAAACAATTGGGGAAACTCATGCATGCCAGCGACATCAGCAATACCAGCCGAACCCTGCTGGCAGAGAAGGTCTCCCAGATCATGCCCGAAGGGCTGCGCGGCAACTGTGCCACCTATTTTACCCAGAGCGGCAGTGGCGCGGTGGAGACGGCCATCAAGTTTGTCCGTAAGATTACCGGTCGCACCCAAATCGTCGCCTTTCACGGCGCGTATCACGGCGTGTGGTGTGGCTCCAACTCCCTGACCACCGGAGATCAATATCGACGTGGATACGGGCCCTTTATCCCGGGAGTGATTCACGTTCCTTACCCCTATTCTTATCGCTGCCCTTTCAATTCCAGGGATCAGGAGACCTGTGAAGAGCTTTGCGCCAGCTATGTCGATTATCTGCTCAATACGCCCTATACCGCCGCCGACGATGTGGGGGCCTTGATCGTTGAGCCTTTACAGGGTGAAGGCGGCTACATTCCGCCTTCGGGCAAATTTTTCATGAGGTTGAAAGAGGCCTGTGAAAAACACGGTGCCCTCTTTATTGCCGACGAGGTTCAGGCCGGTGCCGGACGTACCGGCAAGATGTGGTCCATTGAGCATAGCGGTGTTCAACCGGATATGGTAACATGGGGTAAAGGCATGGGCGGTGATCTGCCCATGGGCGGGCTGAGCATTCGTAAGGATTTGGCAGAAAGGATCGAAGACGGGTCGCAGCCCAACACCTTTGCGGGGAATGCCCTGTCAGCGGCCGTCTGTATGACCAATATCGACATCCTTACTGAAAATGATATGACCTTAATCCAACGAACGGCGGAAGTGGGTGAAGAAACCATCCAAGAGATTCGAAAAGGAGCCCAAAGCACGCGCTTGATCGGCGATGTCCGCGGTCGGGGCCTGATGATCGGCATCGAGTTGGTCAAAGACAAGGAGACCCGTGAGCCGTTGGATGGGGACGTCATGGGGGCCATCATAATGGGAATGCTCAAACGGGGGGTTGTAATGGTCCCCTGCGGTCGCAACGGTAATGTCCTGCGATTGATGCCCTCTTTGACAATCACGCGCGAGTATTTGAACAAAGCCACCGAGATTCTCTTGGAAACAGTAAGCGAAGTCGAGTAGAAGAGGGGGCAAACGTCTACGGATTCAATCAGTGCCGGTGTCACGGCAGGAAAGATTTCGGTGAACCTGTGAACGGTTACGGAATTCATTAAAGGAGGATTAGCCGTGCTTTCAACGAGATTTTCTGAGAACCGGAAGCGTCGAGGAGGGTTGCAGCAGGTTCTGATTGCAGCCGTTACACTCATTGCCGTGGCGGTCGCGATCTTTCTCAGCGGCCGGACCTATCGTGAGACGAGGAAAATGGCCATTGAGCAGTTCCACCAGCAGGAGTTGATCCTGGCCCGTTCGGTTGCTATCGGCATCAGGGGCTTTATCGAGTATTTGGAGGATGACCTCCTCGCGTTGTCAGGTTTTCCGGTTGTGCAGAGGATGGAACCCGGGATACTTAAAACGATGAAGGTCCTATTCATGGGGATTCATCTTCAAACATCCTATCGCCGGTTAGATAAGGACGGTATTCTCCGGTTCATCTACCACAACAAGGGCTGGCGAAAAGAGTTGATAGGACGTGATTACAGCAAGGAGGCCTACTTCCAAAAGGTTAGGGAGACCGGGAATGTTGTCATCTCAGGTTTGGTCACGAACGAGATAGGGGAGAGACGTATCCGTGTGGTCAGGCCGGTCTATATCGAGGGTAAAAAGGGGACCAGGGAATTCAACGGGGTCATAATCGGCTCCTTTGATCCCTCGACCCTGAACGATCTTTTTATTGCCCCCATAGTGGCTGGCAAGAGCGGCTATGCCTGGCTGTTAAACGGTTACGGTACGATCCTGGCCCATTACGAGGATGGGTTTATCGGCCGGAACGCCTTTGAGGTGAGGGTCGAAAGGAATCCTGACATCTCCTGCAAGGCGATTGACCAGATCCAGGGCCGGATGATGGCCGGAGAGGAGGGTGTGGGCCGTTACGTTTCCGGCTGGCACCGGGGCCAGACAGGTAAGATTGATAAGCTTATGGCCTATACGCCCGTCCGCATCAATGACCATACCTGGTCCGTGGCCGTATGCGCCCCGGTCAGTGAAGTGGAAGAGACGATCCGGGTAATCACACGATCTAATCTGTATACATTGGGCTTTGTCATCTTAGCCCTGGTATTGGGCGGGGTTTTGCTTTTTATAAGCTCTTACCGGTGGTCGCGTTCTCTGGAGCGAGAGGTGGCAAGCCGGACAAGGGAACTAAAAAAAACCCGGGACTATCTCGATAACCTGATCAGGTATGCCAATGCGCCGATCATTGTGTGGGACCCGGAAAATCGGGTCACTATTTTCAATGAGGCCTTTGAAAAAATGAGTGGCCGGAGTGAGGCGGAAATGATGGGGAAACCGGTGGAACTCCTCTTTCCCGAAGAGAGCCGCCCCGAGTCCGTCCAAAAGATCCTCAGCGCTTCAAAGGGGGAATACTGGCAGACGGTGGAGATCCCGATTTTGAGAAAGGACGGCGAGATCCGCATCGGACTGTGGAACTCGGCCAACATCTATGATGAAGACGAAAAACTGCTTGCGACCGTTGCCCAGGGACAGGACATGACCGAGCAAAAGCGTGCCGAGAAGGCCCTGAAACAGAGTGAAAGTCAGTACCGTCTTATGGCCGAGAACGTGACAGATATCATCTGGACCACGGATGTGAACCTGCGGTTTACCTATATCAGTCACTCCGTAGAACGTATGTTGGGCTACAGCGTTGAGGAAGCAATGGCCCAGACGCTGGAAGATGTTTTAACCCCTGCCTCTCTTGAGGTTGCCATGAAGGCCTTTGCAGAAGGGATGGCCGCAGAAGAGATGGCCGCAGAAGAGATGGAGCAAAAAGATCTGTCACGGTCGCGGAGCGTGGAACTGGAGAGCTACTGTAAAGACGGCTCCACAGTTTGGACCGAGGTCAAAGTCACCGGCCTGCGTGACCCGGGCGGCCGGCTTGTTGGGCTCCTGGGAGTTACACGTGACGTATCTGAGCGCAAGGGGGCGGAGGAGTCCTTACGTCAAAGTGAAACACAACTCCGCCAGTCTCAAAAGATGGAGGCCGTCGGCACCTTAGCCGGCGGGGTTGCCCACGATTTCAATAACATCTTAGCCGTTATTCGAGGGAACGCTGATTTGGCCCTGATGAGCATTGAGAAAGACCACCCCCTGAACAAATATCTGGACGAGATCACAAAGAGTTCCACAAGAGCTGCCAACCTGATCCGTCAACTCCTCCTTTTCAGCCGCAGGCAGCCAATGGAAATGTCCCCCTTGGCTCTTAACAGCCTGATTCAGAACCTGGTAAAGATGTTGCGTCGCCTCATCGGGGAGGATATAACTTTGGACCTCAATCTGGATCCGGAGACCTCGACAGTTGAGGGGGATGCCGGGACCATTGAGCAGGTAATCATGAATCTGGCTGTCAACGCCAGGGATGCGATGCCTGAAGGGGGAGAGATCAGCATCACGACCCGAAATGTCCATATAGACGATGAATATTGCAAGACCTGCACATATGCCCGGCCCGGGAAGTTTGTGCATATCTCGTTCCAGGATAGGGGGATGGGGATGGATCAGGCGGTCATTGACCGAATTTTCGACCCTTTCTTCACCACAAAAGAGGCCGGGAAAGGGACCGGTCTCGGGCTTTCCGTAGTGTATGGCATTGTCAAACAGCATAAGGGATGGATCAACGTGGAGAGTTCGCCCGGCAGTGGGGCCATATTCCATGTATATTTGCCGGCAATTTCCATGAAGGCAGAGGAGAAAGTGAAAGAGCCGGTTTCCTTAGAAGCCTTTATCGGCAAGGGAGAGCGGATCTTACTGATGGAGGATGATAAGGCGTTAAGGGAGACCTCTGAAAAGCTACTCTCTGATAACGGGTACACGATCTTTGTCGCCGGGAATGTCCAGGAAGCCTTTCATCTGTTTGAAAGAGAGGGAGGCCAGTTTGATCTTATTTTTTGCGACGTGGTCCTCCCTGACGGAACAGGGCCCAAGTTAGTAGAGGAACTTCTCAAACTCAGGCCCGGAATCGGTGTTCTCTTCACCAGCGGATACGTTGGTGAAAAATCCGCCTGGAGCGCCATTAAAAAAGCAGGGTTCCCATATCTCCAGAAACCCTATTCATTGCCCGATCTGCTCAAGGCTGTAAAGAATGCGCTAAAGAAGAAGTGAAGAAAAGGCTGTCCTCAACGTACTGTTCTAATTTAATGAATGTAGTAGTGATGTGCCATTGTCCAGGCCACTTAGAATTCAATATCCGAATGCCCTGCCTGAGCGGCTCGCGATGGCGGGCAGGGTGGTATCACGTTATGAACATGCTAATGGGGCCAAGCTAACCGCTTAGAACCATTAAAGAGCATTCAGAAACATGCGGCTATTTAGCCCCTATATCGTACTTTTTAGGTACAAAAAAAGCATTATTTACAGAACTCCATGGGTAGTTTTATTCCTGATGACGCGCTTTTAGGCGTCGAGAAGGACGATATGGGGCCTGAAAATACACGCTTACAAATAACTTCAGACATTTAACCGATTATAACATGAAAATCCCCAAACACCTCTATCCATTTGACGGGCACTATCTTAATTTGAACGGCCTCCGTTATCATTACTTAGATGAAGGGAGCGGTGATCCCGTTGTCATGGTACACGGAAACCCCACCTGGTCCTTCTATTACCGGGAACTGGTAAAGGCCCTCCGGGGTTCCTATCGCACTATTGTGCCGGACCATATGGGATGCGGGTTCTCGGATAAGCCGGATGATCAGCATTATCATTACACACTCGCGCGGCGAGTAGAGGACCTTGAGGCCCTTTTAGGGAATCTTGAAATTCATGAGAATATCACTTTGGTCCTTCACGACTGGGGAGGGATGATCGGAATGGCCTATGCCGTGCGACATCCCGAGAGCATCGGCCGGATTGTGCTTTTGAATACGGCGGCATTTCATAAGCCCGGTTCTAAACCTTTTCCCCGGCTCCTGTGGCTTTCCCGAGACTCGGCAATAGGCGCATTGCTCATTCAAAGATTCAATGCCTTCAGCCGTGTGGCCGCGCGCATATGTTGCAGACGAGAGCCAATGCCAAAAGAAGTCCGCAACGCTTACTGTGCGCCATATAAGAATAACAGCATTGCCACATTGCAGTTTGTTAGGGACATTCCCCTGCGGCCCGGAGACAAGGCTTATGACATGGTCACAAAGGTGCAGGAAAAACTTTCCATGTTTCGTAATCTTCCGGTGCTCATTTGCTGGGGAGATAAGGATTTTGTGTTTGACAAACATTTTTTAGAGGAGTGGGCTAACATTTTCCCTCATGCCCAGGTACACCGTTTTCCAGATTGCGGCCATTATGTCCTTGAAGATGCCACAGAAGAAATTATTAACCTTATTCAAAAATTTTTAATAGGATATCCACTAAACCCATCATGACTACATCAGACATTGTAAATATTGCCTCTTTTCTGCCCATCATGGCAAAAAATCAGCCTCATGAGCCGGCCATAATTCTTCCCAAAGGCCGGAACAGGGACGGCAGGGCTATCTATACACATTACACTTTTGAGCAATTAGAAAGGCAGAGTAATTGCATTGCCCGCGGCCTTGAAGAGGTCGGTATCGGACGGGGCGTGCGCACTGCCCTCATGGTCGGGCCTGGCCTGGAATTCTTCGCGCTGACCTTTGCCATATTCAAGGCGGGCGCGGTGCCTGTAGTTATCGATCCGGGCATCGGCATCAAAAACCTCAAGAAGTGCCTGGCGCAGGCCGAGCCGAATGCATTTATCGGCATCCCCAAGGCCCACGTGGCCCGCATCCTTTTCGGGTGGAGCAAAGAGACTATCAGGACTAATGTTACTGTGGGCAGGCGACTGTTCTGGGGAGGACTCACCCTTAAACAGGTAAAGAAAAAAGGGCAATCGGATAAGCCTTATGAAATGGCCCACACAAAGGGCAATGAAATGGCAGCCATCCTGTTTACGAGTGGAGGCGCGGGCACTCCCAAGGGAGCCATTTATACCCACACCAACTTTGCGGCCCAGGTAGAGATGATCCGCAAGACCTACAACATTGTACCGGGTGAGATCGACCTTGCCACTTTCCCTCTCTTTGCCCTGTTCGATCCTGCCTTAGGCATGACTACTGTTGTCCCGGACATGGACCCGACCCGTCCCGCCCACGTTGACCCTGTAAAAATAATAGAAACCATCAAAGACTTCGAGATAACCAATATGTTCGGTTCCCCTGCCCTGATTAATCGCGTGGGACGCTACGGGGCCGGGAGCGGGACAAAGCTCCCTACACTTCGCCGTGTCATTGCGGCAGGTGCGCCTATGCCGCCAGCCGTATTGGAAAGATTCTGTACCATGCTTTCCTCCGATACCCAGGTTTTTACCGGTTTCGGGGCCACCGAGTCCATGCCCGTCTGTTCCATCGGGAGCCATGAAATTTTAGGCGAGACAAGGCATGGCACCGATGAGGGCAGGGGAGTATGTATTGGCCGTCCGGTTGAGGATGTGACCGTTTCGGTGATCGGAATAACGGACACACCTATCCCAAAATGGGATGATGCTTTAAAGCTTCCCACAG
Source organism: Desulfobacteraceae bacterium (assembly GCA_030611815.1). Taxonomy (GTDB): domain Bacteria; phylum Desulfobacterota; class DSM-4660; order Desulfatiglandales; family Desulfatiglandaceae; genus Desulfacyla. Next base: position 1,161 of record JAUWPC010000103.1, on the reverse strand, counting down.
GTGAAATCGGAGAGATCGTTGTCAAAGGTCCCATAGTGACCAGTGCCTATTACAACAAAGAGGAGGCAACCATACTTGCAAAGATATATGAACCGGACGGCAAAGGCCTGTGGCACCGCATGGGAGACTTAGGCTTTTTCGATGAAAAGGGCAGGCTCTGGTTTTGCGGCCGCAAAGCCCATAGGGTAATAACGCCCGATGGGACCTTTTATACCATCCCCTGTGAAGGCGTGTTCAACACGCACCCTGATGTCTACAGGACCGCATTAGTGGGCGTCAACATGGACGGAAATATACGGCTTGTGCTGTGTGTGGAGTTGGAAGAAGATTCAAAGGGTGTGGATAAAGAAAAAGTAAAACGCGAACTCCTTGAGCTTGGCGCAACAAAGCCCCACACCAAAGAGATCAGGACCATCCTGTTTCACGACGCATTCCCCGTGGATATTCGTCATAATGCAAAGATATTCCGTGATAAACTTGCAGTGTGGGCTGAGAGGAAATTGACAGGAAAGCACTTGTCACCGGCGGAAGTCTAATGGGGTCGCCGGTGCCGGAAGGCGTGCAGTGTTATTCAATAGCCGCAACCACCGGCAAAGAATCAACCACGCTCGGTGGTGATCTCTTATCGGAGACGGTCTCGTGACATTAAGCAGCGCTTTGGGGTGTCATAAGAATACTGAATTGAATCTTTTGTTTCCGGAAACCCATCAATGGGTCGGCCGTAATACGAAGCATATGGATCTTCTCAATCATCCGGAAGTATATGAAACCATCAAAAAGTGGTTGAAAACATAACGGCCATGTAAACCGGGGAATCGGATATTTCATTTTGCAACTTATTAAAATTCTTGGTAACGTTATCGAAAACATGTTGAACTGGCATCACAGCGGATTTAATGTTTTTTGTGGTAATGCCATCTGGCCGCATCCGAATGGGGCCGGTCTAAGCTAAGTGCATATAATCATTAAAAGAACATTCGGAAATATGCGGCTATTTAGCCCCTATATTTTACTTTTTAGGTCAAAAAGAGCATTATTCACAGAACTCCATAGGTAGTTTTATTCCTTATAACGCGCTTTTAGGGGGCGAAAAGGACGATATGGAGTCTGAAAACACACGTTTTGGTAGCATTATACCTGCATAATCAATATGATAGTTTA
>JAUWPC010000094.1 GCA_030611815.1 Desulfobacteraceae bacterium | reverse complement strand
TATTACCTTTCGTACCCGCTGTCCGCAGTGAGGGCAGCTTGAGAGCGGTTCTTCGTAAATCCCCTGAATAATTTCAAACCGGCCCGCGCATTTTTCACAGGTCTTACGCGGCTCTAATGGTTCATATTCATAAATAGGCATGGTATCATTGAATATTGAATATTGAATATTGGATATTGGGTATCAGATAACCGTTCACAGCGTTCGTTCCCTTCTTAGTGTATGACCCGCGGTCAGGTTCTATTTCTTCTCTCTCAATTAGCTCTATTCTTTTTACAAAGCCATCAATCGACAATCATCAATCGACAATCGTCAATCTCTACGCCACAACGGCCCCTCTTTGGTATCGACCACCTCTATCCCCATCTCTCGTAATTTGTTTCGCAGATCATCGGCCTTATCCCACTCCCCGGCCTTCCTGGCCTGCTCCCTCATTTGAATCAGCTCCTCCACCGCTTCATCTGCCCCGCCGAGGCGGGGCTCAAGTTTCATGATCCCCAACACTGAGTTGACTCGTCCCAGGGCCGCTAAGGCCTTTTCCCGATCAGAAGAGGAGAGCCCGCTCTGATCTATCTTTTTGTTTATCCTGCGGGTAAACTGGAAAAGGGAGGCCAATGCCGCAGCAATATTGAAGTCATCATCCATGGATCCGATAAACTTCTGTCTCAGGGCATAGATCGCCTGGTCCATTTCCGGATCAACGGGGCCGGGCTTAGAGTAATGGAGTTTTTGAACAAATTTGTCAAGATGGGAGATGGTGTTTTTTGCCGCCGACAACTTTGCCCGGGAAAAGAAAATAGGTTTTCTATAATGCCTGCTGAGCAGCCAGTAGCGGACTTCCCGGCCTGTATGGCCCTGATCCAGGAGGTCTCTCAAGGTGAGTTGGCCATTTTCCGCGGATCCGGAGGGTTCGTTGCCGTCTGTCATGACCGGCTCATTATGGACCCAGTAATTGGCAAGGGGTTTATCTGTTATGGCCTGACTGATGGCGATAGAGTTCTCATGGTGGGGAAATATCAGGGCAACGCCGCTCGTATGGATGTCATGAGTGGGGCCGAGGGACTTCATGGCCATGGCCGCGCATTCAATATGCCATCCCGGCCTGACATTCCCCCATTTTGTCTTGAAAAAGATTCCGTTTTTAAGTTCATTCAGGGTGGACCTTTTAAAAAGAGTAAAATCCTTAGGGTTTTCTTTTTCGTATTGATCCAGATCAACAGTCTTGCCGAGCCTGATCTTGTCAAGGTCTATTCCCGAGAGTTTTCCGTAGTCTTTGAATCGAGAGATGTCAAAATAGATGGAACGTAGCTTTTCATAGGCATATCCTTTTTCAAGGAGCTTTTCCGTGAGGCTTATCATGTCGTCCACGTGTTCACTCGGCCTGGGATACTCAGCAGCCCTCTTTATATTGAGATTGTCAAGATCCTCCATAAACGCGTCGTAAAACCTGTCCGTAAATTCCTTTAAAGAAACACCTGCCTTCTCAGCCCCCTCGATGGTCCGGTCATCGAGGTCGGTAACGTTCATTATATGGGTGACCTCATAGCCTTTGAACTCCATATAGCGCCTGATCAGGTCAGAAAAGAGGAGACGTCTGCATTGGATCAAGTCGATCACCTGGCAGAGAGTGGGGCCGCAGGAATAGATGGAGACCCGATCCTCTTCCATTGGAATAAACTCCTCTTTTTTACGTGAGAGGGTGTTGTATACGCGAAGCCCGGACTTTTTCCTGGCCGTAAACAGGGGGGTGCTCAGGTATCTCTCCCCCCCGTCCGGGAGGATCACAACGATGCGGCCATTCTCCATCTCCCCCGCGACCTTAAGCGCAATGGCCATGGCCGCGCCCGAACTCATACCGACAAACAGCCCCTCTTTTTTTGCCAACATACGTGAGGTCTGGTATGCCTCTTCATCGTCAATATTGATGATCCGATCTGCCCGGTCTTTTTCAAAGATACCGGGCCGGTATGATTCCTTCATATTTTTGAGGCCCTGGATCTTGTGGCCCAAATAGGGCTCAACCCCGATAATCTGAACATCAGGTTTAAGTTCCCTGAACCGCCTGGAAATGCCCATCAGGGTACCGGTAGTCCCCATGGTTGCCACAATAGCGTTTAGATGACCGCCTGTCTGCTCCCAGATCTCCATGGCAGTGCCGTTGTAATGGGCCATCCAGTTTGCCTCGCTGTTGAACTGATCGGCGAGCCAGTATTGATCGGGTTTTTCACGAATGACATTGTATACATGCTCAATGGCCCCGTCCGTTCCTAAATGAGCCGGGGTAAATATTATTTCCGCGCCCAAGGCCTTGAGGATCTTTACCCGTTCTTCGCTGACCGCCTCTGACATGGTGAGAAGGATGCGATACCCTTTCACTGCCGCCACAAGGGCAAGACCGATACCTGTATTTCCGCTGGTGGCCTCAAGTATAATCTTCTCTTTTGTCAGGTCTCCGGTTTTCTCGGCCTCTTCGATCATATTCAGGGCCGGACGGTCTTTAACAGAACCACCCGGGTTAAAATATTCGAGCTTAGCTAAGATCTCTACGTCCTTGTTCTGATTGAGACCGCTTATGGAAACTAACGGGGTCCCGCCGATCTGATCAAGGATATTTTTTGGTTTTTCGGTCATTATCTAATGTCCTGCAGCCCCTTTTTTGATCTATGAGCAATATGAAATAAAGAATCTTTTAATATAGTTAATAGTTCCTGGATTACAACAGCAATTACAACAGCCTCGCCCCCTCAACTTGACCATTGCCATTAAATTTGATAAATTTCTCTCCAACAGGCCTTCTTTTCTTGATCTGAGGCCGGAATTCACAATCAATCGCACATTATGCGAAAGCGAGAGGAGATGCTCTCCATGAAAGTCTTGGTAACCGGCGGCGCCGGATTTATCGGTTCAAATGTGGTAGACGGTCTCATAGAGGCCGGCCACCAAGTCTTAGTGGTGGACAACCTTTACACCGGAAAGCGATCTAACGTCAACCCCGAAGCGCGGTTTTATGAAATGGATATCCGTGCGTCGCAAATCGATGAATTGATTCAAAGGGAAAAACCTGATGTCTTGAATCACCACGCGGCCCAGATGAGCGTGCCGGATTCTGTTTCAGACCCCCTTTTTGACGCTGATGTGAATATTAAAGGCCTGCTAAATCTGTTGGAAGCCTCCAAAAACCACGGGGTAGGGAAAATTGTTTTTATATCTTCCGGGGGCGCCATATACGGTGAGGCATCCGAATATCCTACATCTGAGGGCTATCAACCAAGACCCCTTTCCCCTTACGCGGTCTCAAAATTCTCATCAGAGCACTACCTGGAATATTACAGACACCAATATGGGCTTGATTACACCACATTGCGCTATGCAAATATTTATGGCCCCCGCCAGATCCCACATGGCGAGGCAGGGGTTGCGGCTATTTTTATGGACAACCTCCTCAAAGAGAGACAATCCACCCTGAATCATTTCGTGGAAGATGAAAAAGGTATGGTGCGTGATTACTGTTACGTGGGTGATGTGGTAAAGGCAAATCTCCTTGCCTTAGAGAAAGGGTCCGGGGATTTTTTTAATATCGGCACGGGCGTTGGAACAAAGACATTAGACCTTTACGATATTATATTTAAAGCATTTAAAGAAGTTAGGCCGGAACTGCCGGAAAAACTCGCCATGGTAAAAAAACAGATTGCCAGGCCCGGAGATCTGACAAAGAGCTGCCTGATAATTGAAAAGGCCCGTCGCCTCTTGGGGTGGGTCCCTGAGACAGACCTCCAGGAAGGGATCCGTGAGACCCTTAAGTGGCGTTTGAATATGCCCTAACTCCCCACCCTGACAATCTTTTCTTCTTCTACTGTTCAACGTTTTTTGACCCTTCCCCTTGACATTTAAGAGGGAGATGTTATTTTTCTGTGAAGCATCGAGGCGCCTACTGCGATTTTCTGCATTGAGGGTTCAAGCAAGATTTTCCCACGCTTTCATCATAACCTTCGCAAACCGGAAAACCTGCTCCCTGTTCCACCGGGTGCTTTCTTTCCAGAGGTTGTTTCTTGGGGACGAGCTGTTAGTGCAAAGCGAGGGAATAAATAGTTTTAGTTACGTTGCCAGTTTTATTTAGGGGAGGTGAGGCCAAGGCTTTTTTTAAACCAAATCGGGTTTATGTAAAACAAATACATTATCGAGAGGAGATAAAAAAATGAAGATAAGACCATTGCATGATCGCGTAATCGTAGAAAGAGTGGATGAGGATGAAAAAACAAAGGGTGGCATTATCATACCTGATACTGCAAAGGAAAAACCTGTTGAAGGTAAGGTCATGGCGGTTGGTGACGGCAAGGTAGCAGATGATGGGAAAAAGATCCCGCTTGAGGTCAAGGCCGGCGACAGAGTTCTATTTGGGAAGTATGCCGGGACTGAGATCCAGATTGAGGGTGAAGAGCATATTATCATGAGAGAAGATGATATCATTGCCATTGTTGAGTAAACGGCATCAAAATAATTTTCGGTTGACCAGACAAAATAAGCTTAAGGAGGAGACATAAAAAATGGCAAAAGAGATTAGATATGACATCAAGGCCAGGGAATCGATGCTTAACGGAATTGACATCCTTTCCAATGCTGTAAAGGTCACATTAGGACCCAAAGGGAGAAACGTGATTTTAGACAAGTCTTTCGGCGCCCCCACCATCACCAAAGACGGTGTTACGGTTGCGAAAGAGATTGAGTTAGACGACAAATTCGAAAACATGGGCGCCCAGATGGTGAAAGAGGTGGCATCCAAGACATCAGACGTGGCCGGTGACGGCACCACAACAGCAACGCTTTTGGCCCAGGCCATGTACAGGGAAGGTTCCAAATTAGTAGCAGCGGGCGTAAACCCGATGGCTATCAAGCGAGGCATTGAAAAGGCCGTTGACGTCACAGTGGACGAACTGGAAAAGATGTCCAAGGCTACCAAGGACCAGGATGAAATTGCCCAGGTGGGAACCATCTCGGCAAATAACGACAGTACCATTGGGAACATCATTGCCGAGGCCATGAACAAGGTGGGCAAAGAGGGTGTTATTACAGTAGAAGAAGCCAAGAGCATGGATACCACACTTGAAGTGGTGGAAGGTATGCAGTTTGATCGTGGATACCTCTCTCCCTACTTTGTGACCGACGCGGAAAAGATGGAGACCAATCTTAGCGAGGCCTATATATTGCTGAATGAAAAAAAGATCAGCTCCATGAAGGACCTGGTCCCTATTCTCGAGCAGATTGCCAAAATGGCCAAACCGCTCCTCATCGTTGCTGAAGATGTGGAAGGAGAGGCGCTTGCTACTCTCGTGGTCAACAGGTTGAGAGGCACCCTCCAGGTGGCGGCTGTCAAGGCCCCCGGTTTTGGTGACAGGAGAAAGGCCATGTTAGAAGACCTCGCCATCCTGAGCGGCGGCAAGGTAATTTCTGAGGACCTTGGCTTGAAATTAGAAAACGTCAGCTTGAATGACCTTGGAACTGCCAAGACTATCCGAATTGACAAAGATAATACCACAGTCGTTGATGGCGGTGGCGAACGGGCTGACCTGGAAGGACGGGTCAAGCAGATCCGCGCACAGATTGACGAGACCACCTCTGACTATGACCGCGAGAAACTCCAGGAAAGGTTAGCCAAGCTGATCGGCGGCGTAGCCGTGATCAACGTGGGCGCTGCTACAGAGATCGAGATGAAAGAGAAAAAGGCCAGGGTAGAGGATGCCCTGAACGCCACAAGGGCTGCCGTGGAAGAGGGTATAGTCCCCGGAGGTGGTGTTGCCTTTATTCGCGCACTCCCGGCTCTTGCAAAGCTGAAACTGGAAGGCGAGGAACAGTCAGGTGTTAACCTTGTGATGAGGGCCTTGGAAGAGCCGATTCGCCAGATCGTAAATAACGCCGGCGCCGAGGGCTCCGTGGTGGTGGAGAAGGTCAAGAACGAAAAGGGCGCCTTTGGTTATAATGCCGAGACAGGTGTATACGAAGATCTGATGAAGGCGGGTATCATTGACCCAACCAAGGTCACCCGATTCGCCCTGCAGAATGCCTCATCGGTCTCTTCCCTGCTCCTGACCACCGAGGCCATGATTGCTGAGAAGCCGGAAGAAAAGTCTGATATGCCAGGTATGCCTCCTGGAGGCGGTATGGGCGGTATGGGCGGCATGGGCGGCATGATGTAATCAGGCCGTTGCAGGCGCGCACGATATCGGGACCTGATCCCGTTAACATTTAACCTTAATAAAGAGATCGTATCGGGGACTAAGATTGAATAGCTCCTGGTACGATCTCTTTTTTTGTTCACTCCCCTGGCGCTCCAAACAAAATCGGTAGATTTTATCCACCTTTTCTGCTAAGAAATCTCAACTAAAAGCGACCAATGAACTACCCCGCCGCAAGCAGCGGGGAATTAAACCCTACAGATTTCGCATCGCACTTCAAGTAATTAGAGTAATCCGTGTAATCTGCGAAATCTGTGGATTATAGAAGAGGCATCGGGGGAAAAGGGATGACAAATAGTAATGAGGCCCTACTGGTTACAGGGTCGGCAGGCTTTATCGGGTTTCATTTGTCCAAGAGGCTTCTGGAAACGGGATATGCCGTTATAGGGGTTGATAACCTGAACCCCTATTATGACGTGAACCTTAAACGGGCGAGATTAGATATCCTGAAATCCCATGAGAATTTCAGTTTTTACCAATTAGATATCCAGGACCTCCAGGGCCTGAAAGATATTTTCAAAGAGCGCCGGGTGACAAAAATCTGCAACCTGGCAGCCCAGGCCGGTGTCAGATACTCCTTAAAGGACCCCTTTGCCTATCAAAAGAGCAATATAGAAGGATTTCTGAACCTCCTTGAATTGGCCAGGGAGTACAAAGTCAGCAATTTTGTATATGCCTCTTCCTCCTCTGTCTATGGGAAAAACAGGAAAAGCCCCTACAGCGTTGAAGACAGGGTCGATAATCCCATCTCCCTTTACGCTGCCACAAAAAAGGCCAATGAATTAATGGCTCATGCCTACAGCCATCTTTTTGAGATCCCCTGTACAGGCTTGAGATATTTCACTGTTTATGGGCCGTGGGGTCGTCCGGACATGGCGCTTTTTCTCTTTACAGATGCCATACTGAAAAAGAGGCCGATAAATGTATACAACTACGGGGAGATGAGAAGGGATTTTACCTATATTGATGACATCATTGATGGCACTATCAGGGCAATAGAAAGGCCTGTGCCCTATGAGATTTTCAACTTGGGCAACTCTGATTCTGTGGGGTTGTTGGATTTTATCCGTGTAATAGAAGAGGAATTGGGGCAGGAGGCAGAGAAAAATATGATGCCCCTGCAACCGGGAGACGTGCCTGAGACAGTGGCCGATATCCGGCAGTCAAGAGAACTCTTGGGATTCAACCCCCGGACTCCTTTAAGGGAAGGCATCAGGAAGTTCATTTCGTGGTACCGGGAATACTATGGGATTGATGATTGTTGATTGTCGATTGATTCTCTCACAGGAAGTCAATAAGGGTAAGATTGATATCAATGCCGTCAGGGGGACCTGGTTATAATAATTCATAACTCCTGAATTCCTAATCCCGCGATTCGCGGGACGCAACTACCCGTAAAAAGGACTTTTTGCGGGCGCATCATAATTGAATATTTATGGAGTTCTTCCTTTTCAAATGCAGTTCAATCAACAATCATCAATCGACAATCATCAATCAAAACGCCTTGGCCATCAAAGGTATGGCAATAAACGCCCCTAATGAACTTCCCAGATTGGTCAACACCACGATCAATAAAATCCGGGTGATCTTATTCTTCCAGAAACCTTTCATGGATGTAATATCTTCAGGCATACTTTCAAAGTCCTTCACCTTTGGTTTGCGCAAAAAAACCTCCACCAGCCCGGCCACCCAGCCAGCGGCGATCATTGGGTTTAAAGACGTTATCGGGGATGCCACAATCGCTGACAGAATGGTCAGGGGATGAGCCAATGCTACTGCCGCCCCGAGGCCTGCGAAGATCCCATTGGCCAGGACCCACCATTTGATCATATCTTTTCCGGCGTCAGCGCCTGCCATGAAAAACCCTAAGATAATCAACCCGACCACCACTACCGGGATGCCCCATTTCAAAAAGCCGGCAAATTTTCCCTTTGGAGGGAGAACTTCCAGCGCCTCTATGTCCACCGGTTCATTCCAATATCGCTGGATCCCAGGTACATGTCCGGCCCCCACCACTGCAACAATTTTTTTCCCGGGGGCCGTTCTGATCTTGGCCGCCAGGTATTGATCTCTTTCGTCAATCAGGACACGTCGCAATTCAGGGAGTGTATCCCCAATTTCCGCAAGGAGGGTCTCGAGGACATCCTTCTCCTTCATTTTCTCAATATCAGCCTTTTCGATGCTATCCACTTCACCCATGGAGGTAATCAACTGTGTCAGGAGCTTGATCTTTGTCCAAAGGCCCATCAAACGCCATGTCCTGGAGAGAGTGATGCGTATATCCCTGTCTGCAAGGTGTACCCCGGCGTCCACCGTTTTTGCTGCGCTGACGGCCCTGCGCATCTCTTCGCCCGGTTTAATGCCCAATTTCTTCCCAATCTTTTTTTGAAAGGCCGCTAACATCAGATTAGAAAGGAGTAGAAAGGCCTTCTTTTCCTTGATGACCTTGATGAGGTCCGTATCCTTCCATCGATTCTCCTGGGTCATTGCCTTGTATCTTGACTCGCAGAGCTCGACGCATACCGTATCAGGTCTTTCCTCTTTCACTACCTCTGCTACAAGGTCGGCGCTTTCCTCAGACACATGGGCCGTGCCCAAGAGGATGATATCTTTGTCTTCGATGGTAAGGTGATGTTTGTTGTCGTTGTTGACCATATATGCTCCTCAATTCGGGATCCTCAATAGCAGGTCCTGGCTATTACCATAAATCCTCCCCCTTTCCAAGGGCTTTTCTTTTATGCTTGACCTGTTTGGCTTTCTATGATCGAAAGAGAACGTGATAAGGATATCGGCATGTCACCAAGCTATACGAAAATTATTGCGATGGGTCCGAATGAGTAATAACATTGCTGAATTACGGTTTATATTGGCGGGCTGGTTGATTGACGGCAGCGGCGGTCCCGTTAAACGAGACCAGCTCTTGAAGATACGCAATCGGCTTTTCTCTGATATAATGGATAATGGTCAAAAAGAAATTGACGGGACAGATATTCTGAATCTGTCCCGGTACACGATACTGCCATGCCTGATCGACAGCCATGTCCATCTCTTCATGTCCGGCACAAATAATCAAGCTGTTCGGAGGCACCAGTTGAGGGCCGGGTTTCGTGATATTAAAGATGTGATTTCCAGACATATAAATCAGCACCTTTCACATGGTGTTATTGCTGTAAGAGACGGGGGAGATGCATACGCCCATACGCTGCGCTATAAGTCTGAGAGACAGGGTGGCACCCATGGATCGCTTTATCTGAATGTTGCGGGCAAGGCCTGGCACAAACCGGGCGGATATGGTAGTTTTGTGGGGGAAGCGCCTCTGTTTAATCAAGGACTTGCTGAAGCAGTTGCCAACAACAGTGAGGGTATCGATCATGTCAAGATAATCAATTCAGGCCTGAACAGCCTGACCGAGTTCGGCAAAGAGTCTTTACCCCAGTTCAATCTGGAAGAGATGAAAGGGGCCGTAGATATCGCGAACATCCTGGGGCTCAGGACAATGGTTCACGCAAATGGGAGAGTTCCTGTAAAAATCGCGTTGAAGTCAGGCTGCCACTCAGTAGAACACGGTTTTTTTATGGGTATGGAGAACATGCAAAGGATGGTTGATCAGGATATCTTTTGGGTCCCCACCGCCTACACCATGAAAGCATATTATAAACACCTAAAAAAGAAAGGCGTGGAGAGGCTGGTTTCCCGAAAAAACCTTGATCATCAATTAGAACAGATCTTTCAGGCAAAGAGAATGGGCGTGTCTATTGCCCTCGGGACGGATGCCGGAAGCCTCGGCGTGCATCATGGAAGCTCAGTACTTGAAGAACTGAAGCTCCTCATGGAGGGGGGCTTTTCCCTCGAGGAAGCAATCAAATGTGCCACACTTAATGGGGCATGGCTTCTTGGCCTCAAAAGAATGGGATTGATTGCAAAAGGGATGACTGTAAATTTTATTGCCGTAAAGGGGGGGCCATCAGATCTCCCCGACAGCCTGAACCGGATTGCATTGATGGTCGTAAATGGACGATGTTTGAACAAATGTCGGGGGTGAATAATTTAATGACAATAAAACGCCTGTTCGTCTGCCTCATACTGCTGCTTCTCTTCTTCGCGCCGCCCTTTTCTTACGGCGCCGCAACTGTCCAGGTGGAAGTTGTCCAGCCCCGAAGCCAGTATCCGGCCGGAGCGTCTTACCCTGTTCTCTTTCAACTACGCGTCACTGGCTCGTGGTATATCCACGGAACAGGCAGCAGTGAGGATGGCATCATTCCCACGCGCCTCTCCTTTCCCGATTCTCCGGTATTCAAGGTAAACGAGATAACATTTCCGGCACCTGAGAAAAAGCGGTTCCCATATACAAAGAACCCGATTGAGGTTTTTTCCGGGGAATTCCGGGTCAGGGCACGGCTCATCGTGAGCGAAGCAGCACCGATTGGAAAACAAATGATCAAGGGGAAGCTATCTTATCAGGCATGTTCTGCCAAGTCCTGCCTCCCTCCTGAAACAGTACCGGTTTCCCTCTCTCTGAACATCACCTCACCGGTCGCAGGTACAAAATCCGAAAAGCTACCCATCTTAGAGATAGAGGGCCAAGCTTCCGTTCCAGATCAACCAATGCCGGG
>JAUWPC010000313.1 GCA_030611815.1 Desulfobacteraceae bacterium | reverse complement strand
GGGAGTTTTTTAAACTTCTGATCATATGCCAGCTTATTTTTATAGCAATCTATCTGATGATCGATTTTGCCAGCGGGATTGACGATTTCATAAAGGCCAATTCGCCGAAAAGTGTAATGTTTGCTTATTTTGCCTACAAGATTCCCTCCATCGCTGTTCAGATGTTGCCCGCAGCCACCCTTACTACCATCATTATCATGTTCAGTTTGATGAAAAGAAACAACGAAATCACGTCCCTGAAAGCGTGCGGGGCTAACGTCTGGAGAATCTCTCAGCCGATCATCATCACGGCGCTCTTCCTGTCCCTGGCCCTGTTCCTCTTTTCAGAAGTCATTGTCCCTCTTACCAGTTCCAAGGCTAATGATATATGGAGAATAGCTGTCAAAAAGGAGAAACCAGGTCGTTTTCACGGGCGAAATCATATCTGGCATAAGGGAGAAAACTGCATCTATTGGATAAAGCAGTTCGATAACGATAAAATGATTATGATGGAACCTACTTTCTATTTCTTTGATTCCTCTTTCCGGTTGATCAAGAGAATAGATGCTCGATCAGGAATCTGGAAGGATGGGGCGTGGCAGATCAGGAATGGTATCACTCAAGACCTCGAGAAGGATGGGGGCTATAATATGAGCAGGTTCAAACAGCTTGAATTAAGGCTTCCCGAAAGACCGGAGGACTTTGTGAGAGAAGAAAAAGAGCCGGAAGAAATGGGTTATCAGCAGCTAAAGCGATTTGCTGAAAGGCTCAGGGCAGAAGGTTATGATGCCACTAAGTATTTTGTCGACATAAACATAAAGATCGCCTTTCCCTTTGTCATCCTGATTATGGCGCTTATCGGGATTCCGGTTGCCCTGTGGAAAAAGGATATGAGCACGCCTGTGGCTGTTTCCCTCGGCATTGTGCTCTGTTTTGCATATCTCCTTATTTTGGGGCTTTCCCGGACCTTAGGCTTTGCAGGGATTCTACCGCCCCTTCTTTCAGCCTGGCTCGCAAACAGTATCTTTCTTTTCTTAGGAATTTATTTGATGATACACGTAAATCGGTAAAGAATCCCTAAAACCTGAGAAAAACAAAGCCATTATCAATGTCCTCAAATTCCGGTTTGGGCAGCAGACTCATCCATTGTCTGTAGCGTTTCTCTTCAGTTATAAGTATAATCCGGTTTTTGCCGGAATTTCTGTTAATAATTTCCCGGAACTCTTTGATGCTTAACAGGCGAGAAGGGCTTGATTCGTCACGGTCCAGCCCGTACCTGAGTTCACCGCCTTTTTCCAAAAGATAGATATTATCCCGCCTGTAAAACCAGCAGACCGCATGAACCAGGTACTCATCCGAAACAACCATCGTTTCAGCATTGACCATATCCCGATTGCGCGATAAAAGCCCGCCCGGCGCCCTTTCCTCCATTACCTGATCCGGTAAGATAAAATGAACACTGAACAAAAGCATCAGGGGAGCGATAGCATATAGCGCCAATTTTTTCTTGGAACCAGATCCCATCGCAGATAAAAAGCAGGCACTGCTCCATATCAAAAGGCCTGCTGCCGCTACAACCCATTTCCAGGTTTCCGGCCGGCTGTAGGCCGCGAATTCGAGGAGATCCGTCGTCTGGCTCGCCACAAGCACCACCGCAGCCCCCCCCGTCACAACAGCAAAGAATAACGCACAGATGGAAAACGCTTTTTGCTTGCCTCTTTCAAAGTAGTTCACAAGTCCGATTGCAATAATTATAACGAGAGGCGGGAAGCAAGGGAGGATGTATGGTATGAGCTTTCCGCTGCAGGCTGAAAAGAACAAAAAGGGAAACAGAAACCAGCATATGGCAAAGCGGACGAGCGAATCTTTGCTCCGGACTACGCCTTTTACCCCTGAAAAAACGGCAGGGAGAAGAAATAGCCACGGTAAAGCGCCTCCCGCTAATATGGGAATAAAGTACCAAAAGGGTTTCGGATGCTGGCCTGGAATGGGGGAAATAAATCGCTTAATATGTTCGGTCCAAAAGAAATAGTTCCAGAAATCGCTCTCACGAAGATGAACCATTATGCACCAGGGAAGCACGACAATTAAAAGCGTTAGAAACGGAACCCAGGAGATCTTGATTAGTTCCTTAAAGCGGCGCTCCCAGAGCATGAAGGGCACAATCGTTACGAGCGGCACTGCAAAGGCTAAGAATCCCTTTATGAGAAATGCCAGACCGCAAAAGACCCCGAACAGGGCAAGGAAAGCAAACTTTCTTGAAGGCCTGTTTTCCTTGTGAGCGAAAAAAAAAGATGTTATAGCCCCGGTCAGGAACATGGAAAGCATACTGTCTAAGATGTTTATAGTCCCAAGGGCAAACACCAGCAGACAGGTGAGATACGCTGCTGCCCCAAGAATTCCGGTCTGGGATCCCCCTCCAAATCTCCTTATCAGGAAAAAAACCATCAGCGCCGATATACCGGCCGAAAGGGCGGATGTCAGACGTATGGCAAACGCATTTTCACCGAAGAGGGTGATGGACAGTGCGTTCAGCCAGTACCCCAATACCGGTTTTTCAAAATATTTGAGCCCGTTGAGATGCGGTACCACCCAGTCACCTGAAACAATCATTTCACGTGGGATCTCAGCGTACCGTGTCTCATCGGGAATCGCGATGGGCCGCACTCCGAGCGGCAGGATGTAGAGAATAAGAAAAAGGGCTATTACGGCAACATAATACTTCTTCATAACTAAGGGCTCACTCAAAACTTCCTATCCCTCCATTTCCTGACAGGAAACCCATCCATCGCGGCCTGGAATCTCCTTAGCGGCAATTGTAGAGAGGCTAATCCCCTGGGAAGTACTAAGTAGGGATTTAAGAGGGACGAAGTCTGCCCCGATGGAGTGTGCCGTCTTCAGAAACTGATCAAACATCTCAAGGCAAATAATACCCTCCACTTCAGCGTGTACGGTCAAAACATTGAGCTTTTCCGGCCTTAGCAGAGCAAGGATGTAATCATTAAAATTGGTATCTGATATGCCATTATGCCCGATTACCTCGTCGTATGTTGGCAGGGTAACCGGGATCTGGGGTTGAAAAATCGCCTCTCCCCGAATCAGAGGAAAAAAGATCTCTTCACCTCTGCAGTCACTGTTATAACTAAAAGGGAATTTGGCCTTTTCCAAGAGGACAAGGTCGTTACATTTCCAGGCAGGAGCTGCTGAGCAGGTGGGTTGGCGGCCGAGGATACTCGTAAGAAGGGCAACCCCCGTGTCCAGGGAGTGAAATATAGCCTCACCCTTCATTCTCTCTATGTTTGCCTGCCACCCGTGATGATCCCAGGCATGCAATCCCACTTCATGCCCGGCATCCGAGACAGAGAGTATGATATGGCCTAACTTCCGGCCTATAACAGGTCCCGGCCAAAGAGTACCACGGAACAGGATGTCCCACCCATAAAGGCTTGAGGCCTTTGTCCTCAGCATCTTCAGAAAAAAACGGGGCCGGATCAATCGCCACAGATGCCGGCCCATGTTATCCGGCCCAACCGAAAAGAAGAACGATGCGCTGACTGCATGATCAGCTAAAAGCCTGCATAAATTCGGGACGCCATATTTCGTTCCCCTGAAGGTGTCAACGTCGATCCTCAGGCCTATATGCATGGGAAATCCTGCTATATGTTATTTAGTGCCCGAACGAAATAACTTCCCTATTTCATAATCTTAATCATAATCGTAATCTTACTCAAAACGATTATGATTAAGATTACGATTAAGAGTATGAATCCAAAAACAAATTTCAAAGGTGGCAATTATTTCGTTCTAATTTGTGTGAGTTTTTAAATCCAAAATCGTGCCTGAATCACGCCAAGGCGTGATTTTCGTTCACCCCCTATTTGGAAAATTTATTGACATCGTTCTGCATGATCTATAATCAGATGGAAAAGATTGCAACGTAAAAGTGAAGCCATGAAAGCAATGATCCTCGCAGCCGGCCTCGGGACGAGGCTGAGACCGCTGACTCTTAACAGGCCAAAGGCCCTCATGCC
>JAUWPC010000008.1 GCA_030611815.1 Desulfobacteraceae bacterium | reverse complement strand
GAACTTGACAATTATCTTGCTGAATGGGCAAAGAAAAGGAACCGTAAACCTTTGCTGCTCCGGGGTGCGCGCCAGACCGGGAAGTCCCATGCAGTTGAAAAACTTGGGAGCGCTTTCGGGAACTATATCTGCATCAATTTTGAGAAAACGCCCTCTTCAGGTGACCTGTTCGTCCAGGATCTAGACCCCAAGAGGATCAAACGCGAAATCGAGGCCATTCATGAACAGGAAATCAGGCCGGGGCAGAGCCTGCTCTTTCTTGATGAGATACAAAACTGCCCGAGCGCCGTTACAGCCCTGAGGTACTTTTACGAAGAAATGCCCGAACTGCATGTAGCAGCGGCCGGATCTCTCCTGGAGTTTGAATTTGAGAAGATTTCGGTTCCGGTGGGCAGGGTGGAGTTTGTCTATGTGCGGCCGTTTACATTTAATGAGTTTCTAAAGGCCCTGGGCAAGGACATCCTTGCAAAACAGATTGTCACCTACGGCCCGCAAAACGTTCCCGGCGATCCGGTTCACAGCAAGATCCTCTCCCTCCTGAGAGACTATCTTTTCATCGGGGGGATGCCGGGGGTCCTGAAGAGGTTTACTGAGGACAATTCCTATCTGACTGCCGCGGATGAGCAGGAAAACATCCTTGCAACCTATCGTGTGGATTTCAGCAAGTATTGTGGAAGGGCAGGCACCGAACAGATCACCAAGGTGTTTGAAACCGTTCCTCGGATTATCGGAAGGAAAGTTACCTATTCCAAGATTGACCCTGATTCCAAGGCCCAGCAGACTAAGAGGGCCATTAACCTCCTGGAGCAGGCCCATATTGTCAGAAAGGTAAGATCCACATCCGGGGCTGGTGTGCCCCTTGCAGCCGGGGCATCTGAAAAGCGGTACAAGCTGGTGTTCCTT
Source organism: Desulfobacteraceae bacterium (assembly GCA_030611815.1). Taxonomy (GTDB): domain Bacteria; phylum Desulfobacterota; class DSM-4660; order Desulfatiglandales; family Desulfatiglandaceae; genus Desulfacyla. Next base: position 24,583 of record JAUWPC010000008.1, on the reverse strand, counting down.
GACGTGGGTCTCATGCAGCGCCTCATGGGGACGAGATATCGAGACTGGGTGGAGAACAGGGATCTGTTCTCAGGCCACACAGGAGCGGTTGCAGAGCAGTTTGTTGGACAGGAACTGGCAGCTCTCGATGGCATCAACAGGGATCCCGGACTCTACTACTGGGACCGGGCAGCGCGAGGCTCAACCGCCGAGGTCGATTATCTGGCAGCGATCCACGGTAGGGTTGTGCCCGTGGAAGTAAAGGCAGGCGCCTTTGGTCATCTGAAGAGCCTCCATCTTTTCCTGTCCACCTATCCATCAGTTCCACTCGGAATCAAGGCATCAGAGCAGAATTTTGCCCGTAGCGGTAGGATAATAGCCGTTCCCCTGTATTCACTGTCTCATCTTGACAAGATCTATGATTCCGTAGTTGAGTAAGATGGTCAGCATGAGGGTCGGGTCTTAAGCGGGGAATAAGGGCTTGGCCCCCGGCTCGGAGAGAAATCCCTATGCATCGGGGAAAAACAGAGCAGCAGGTCCTGTCCGGAAAATGTATAACACGGCGAAGAGACTGGCATTGACAGTTGTAACTTTCTGGGTTACAAATTCTCATGATCAAGAGCTGGAAGCACAAAGGTCTTAAAGGATTATCATGGAAAATAGGATCAGAAAACCAACCCATCCCGGTGATTTAATCCGTGAAGACCTATTGCCGGAAACAGGCATGTCTCAGACTCAACTGGCTCGGTTGATGGGTGTTTCCCGGAGAACTGTTTCCGAAATTATTAATGAGCGTAGACGGTTGACCCCTGATATTGCCTTTCGACTGGCCCGGGTGTTTAACTCCACACCGGAAATGTGGCTGAATATGCAGCAGGCGGTAGACCTCTGGGGAGCCCGGTCGATTCACGGACATGAATATGCAAAAATTCAGTCTGTTCAAGAGGCGATATCACTTTAAGTTCCTTACTAATAATCATTTCAAATCCTCACATTTCAGCAGCCCGTAAAAGGGGACATTGGTTCCAAAACGACTTAACAATAATGATTGGACCAAGCTGTTTTGCTTGCATATCAACCTGCCCTCCCCGTATCGAGACCGGTGTGAAATTGTGGTCACATCTTGATGAAGGCATTGAGCCCTAAGCATCTTACTCCAGCAGCGCTTCCTTGAGCAGGGACAAGGTTTCCCGGTTTAGCCCGGCAGCGGTCTCTAAGTAATCGACAGGAGACCCATAGGTTTTGTGGAGATGATCGAGGAGAGCGATGATACATTCACGGGGTGCCGTAAAATAAGGGGACAGCTTTAGAGGATCAACACCATATGACGCGATTCGTTTATAAGCACCCTTGACAAGGTCGGCAATAAGGATATTTGACAACTGGTGATCATCAATGACTGTTTCCTCGGACACACCAAGGGCAAGGAGGATGAGTGCGGCACAGGTTCCGGCCCGGTCTTTTCCTCCGGTACAGTGAAAAAGAAGCGGGCGGTTTTTGGGCTCGATCAACCGTCTGATGACCTCACCCCATGTATGAGCGAACTCGTCCAGGTTGTGAATATAACCGTTCAGCATAAAGTCTTCGGTGAGCCAGCTGTCGTCTCCTTTTTTGATTCGCTCCACTGCGCTCACAAAATCGAACTCGCCATGGGTGATGGGGAGATTAAGATACTTTATGGTACTGCTTTGGGGCAGGCGGTCCGGAGACTTCCTCACCTCGTTGGGGGTACGAAAATCGATAATTAGCTTCAGTCCCAGGTGCTCCACCCTCATCCGATCCCTCTCGGTAAGTCTGGCTAAGCTGTCTGATCGAAAGACCTGGCCCCATCTGACCCGCCGGCCATCCGAAGACCGGTAGCCTCCCAGATCACGAAAATTGACAGACCCCTCCAGAGGCACCTGTCTGTCGGCGATGACCATTCCCTTCTCACCAGCGGGAACCACCCTGAAATAGTAACGGCGGTCCGGGTCAAGCCCGGAGACCTCTGCGCAGTTCACCCCCACAACCCTGACCGCAAGGCCGGAAGGTGCGCCCGAACCTGTCGGGGAGGTTCCATAACGTATGGAAACACCGAGACCCTTAGGCTCTGTCTTCCAGCATATCCGAACCGAACGATTGTCCAGTCCTTCAACCGTAATATCCGATATAACAGATGATCGTTTATCTTTGTCCATTGGCCTGAAATTCCGTCACACGCCTCCTATGTTTGACCTGCGTCAGAATTAAGACAAAAACCCCGGGGAAGTCAAGATCATTATCAGACGCGCTGAGATCCTCGAGTTGTCCCCTTCCGGGAAGATCAAGCCCCCCTATTGAAATGGGTAATTTTGTAACATCTGGCCGTATTTTCCCCATTATCGCTATTCATGAAGGATAATAATATGTTAACGGCTAATGACCACATATTGTGTTACAAAATGCCCCAAAAAGAGTCTATTTTCCATGGACGGCCTCAATCTCCTCATCTCCCTAATCTTGCACGATAAAATCCGGTTTTACCCGTTAGGCATGAAAATTGCTAAAAGGCCTTATGACAATGGTCAGCGAATTGCGAACAGGCCTCGAACAGGATTGAAGATATGAACGCTCAAAAGACCATCCTTATTGCCGAGCCGTCCGAGGCGCTTTCAGGAAACCTCGAAACGTTCTCAAAGGACAAGGGGTTTGCGCTTCTGAAAACCGGCAACCTGAAAGAAACCCTTCTCACATTGCAGGAGCAGAGGGTTGACGTACTCGTGCTTGACGCCATCCTTTTAGAGGAAGATTACGGGTTCATCTGCGTCATCAAAGGGATGGAGCGAGACCTGCCGGTTATAATCTGCGCTGAAAGCAACACGCCTGAACTGGAAAGCGAAATTCGTAAACAGAAAATATTCTACTATCATATTAAATCCTTTGGAATCGAAGATCTCGAGATGGCTATATCCAATGCTATCAACGGATTATCCCATTAACCCGGAGGGCCAGACCATGACGTTGAAGGAAAAGATCGCTTCTCGAAAATTCGTTGTCTTGGGGGAATTCGAACCACCCAAGGGCGCTGATTTCTCTCGCCTCACAAAAAGTGCCAACCAGGTCAAAGGCCGCCTCGATGCCCTTGTGGTCCCCGAAATGGCCAACGCAGTTATGAAAGCAGGCTCCTTGGGAGGGTGTGCCTTTCTGAATGCACAAGGTTTTGAAACCATTCTCCAGGTCTGCTGCCGGGACAGAAACCGTCTGGCCCTCCAGGCCGACATCCTCTCAGCCTCGGCCTTAGGCATATCCAACCTTATGGCGGTCTCCGGTGAAGACATCAGATTTGGGGACCACCCACAGGCAAGGGAGGTATATGATTTAGATCTCATGCAGCTCCTGGAAATTCTCAGTAACTTCCAGGGGGGCAGAGATATGGCAGGGATAGAACTGACAGGCGCGCCCGCCTTCTGTATCGGTTCAACCGTCAATGCGGGGGCGATTGGAGGCGCCCTTGATATAGAGATAGAAAACTTGGAAAGAATGGTTGAGGGAGGCGTTCAATTCGCTATAACAACCCCTGTCTTTGACCTCCATCGGTTTCAGCAATTCATGAAGAGAATTGACATAGAGAAGGTTGCCATAATTCCCACTGTCCTTCTCCTGAAATCGGCAGGCATGGCCCGGTATATAGATCGAAATATCAAGAGCGTTTCCATTCCGTCTGAAATGATAAGGGAGATTCAAAAGGCGCCTGATAAATTAAAACAGTGTATTAAGACTGCTGCGGAACTCATCACTCATTTGAAAGAGATGGGGATGGCAGGGGTTCTGATCTCGACCGTGGGCTGGGAAGACAAGCTGCCGCAGCTCTTAGACGCGGCTAAACTATGAGAAAGGAAAAGATGATTATGCCCGATAATCAACCGAAAAAGATGTCAGGTTCTGTCATGGTCTTAGGGGGCGGTATCGCCGGTATGCAGTCGGCGCTGGATCTGGCAAACTCAGGATTCTATGTCTATTTAGTTGAAAGATCTTCTGCCGTTGGTGGACTCATGTCCCAGTTGGACAAGACATTCCCCACCAACGACTGTGCCATGTGAGTGATCTCACCCAAACTGGTCGAGGTCGGCCGGCACCTGAACATAGAGATCTTAACCACAACAGAACTCAGGGAGCTTGAGGGAGAAGAGGGTCATTTCAAGGCTCACCTTGTGCAATATCCGCGCTATATCGATCTTTCCAAGTGTACAAGCTGCGGGGAATGCTCCAAGGTCTGTCCAATAGATATAGAAGACGAATATAACGTAGGCCTATCCACAACAAAGGCGGTCTATAAACAGTATGCCCAGGCCATGCCAGGGGCCTATGTCATTTCAAAAAGGGGCACTGCGCCGTGCAAGGCCACCTGCCCGGCCCATGTGAGTGTGCAGGGTTTTATCGCCCTGACCAGGGAGGGTAAATACAGGGAGGCATTGGAGCTGTTTAAAGAGGAGCATCCCTTTCCAGCCATATGCGGCCGCGTCTGTCACCATCCATGCGAAGAAATCTGCACAAGGGTAGATGCGGATGAGTCCGTGGGGATCCAGTATATCCATCGTTTTTTAGCTGACTACGATTTTTCACAGGATGAACCTTACCTTCCTGAAATCGCCGAAGAGCGTGAAGAAAAGGCGGCCATTATCGGGGCAGGGCCTGCAGGGCTTGCCGCGGCCTATTTTTTGAGAAAAAGGGGCTATCAGGTCACCGTATTTGAAAAACTCCCTGTGTCAGGGGGCATGATGGCAGTGGGCATCCCTGATTACAGAATGCCCAGAGATATCTTGGCCGCGGAAATCAAGGTCATCGAGGAGATGGGGGTTGAGATAAAGAACGGCGTTACTTTTGGGGATGACATAACACTCCAGAGTCTTAAAAATGACGGCTTTAAGGCCGTGTTTTTGGGTACCGGCCTTCACCTGAGCCGGAGATTGAACATAGAGGGAGAGGATCTCCCGGGAGTCCTCAAAGGTGTGGATTTCCTGCGGGATTCGGCCCTCGGAAACGAGGTTCCCTTAGGAAAAAAGGTGATAGTTATCGGCGGGGGAAATGTGGCCATAGATGTGGCGCTGACCGCCCTCCGCAAAGGCGCTCAAGATGTTTCACTGGTCTGTTTAGAGAAAAGAGACGAAATGCCGGCCTGGGATTACGAAATCAAAGAGGCCCTTGAGGAGGGGGTGCATATCGCCAACAGTCTCGGCCCAAAGAGGTTCATCGAGAAAAACGGTGAGTTCTCCAGTGTGGAATTTATGGCATGCACCTCTGTGTTCGATGATCGGGAGCGCTTTAATCCTGAGTATGACGAAACCGACCTGTCCACCCTTGAAGGTGAGACTGTCATCGTGGCCATCGGCCAGGCCGCTGATCTTGCATTTGCCGAAAAGGAGGGTATCACCACAAGCCAACAAGGAGGACTGCAGGCCGATCCCATTACTCTCGAAACACCGCTTGAAGGTGTCTTTGCAGGGGGAGATGTCTTCTACGGACCGAGATCGGTGGTGGAAGCAGTGGAATGCGGAAAGGAGGCTGCGGAGAGTATTGACCGTTACATAAACGGCCTCGACCTGAAAGAGGGGCGGGAAAGAGACTGGACTTACGAAAAACCTGAAGTCGCAGAAGAACCTTTTATGCATAGAACCCCCATGAGACAACTCTCCTTGAAGGAACGCCAGGGAAATTTTCAAGAGATTGCCCTCGGTTTCAATAAAGAAGAGGCCGGGGAAGAGGCGGAACGCTGCCTCAAGTGTGGAATCTGCTCTGAATGCTATCAGTGCGTAAAGGCATGTATCGCAGAGGCGGTTGATCACAGCCAGCAGGTAATGGAGAGAGAGATCACTGTGGGCTCAGTCATTCTCTGCCCGGGCGCTGACGTCTTTGATACCGACCCCTATGAGGATATTTATCATCACCGGAGTCATCCCAATGTAATGACGAGCATGGAATTTGAGCGGATTCTGGCCGCCACCGGACCTACATTGGGCCATCTTGTGAGACAATCTGATGAAAAAGAGCCCAAAAAGATTGCATGGCTCCAGTGCGTAGGATCAAGGGATACAAACCGTTGCGGAAACGGGTACTGCTCTGCAATGTGCTGTATGTATGCCATCAAGGAGGCCGTTATTGCCAAAGATCACAGCGAAGAACCTTTGGATGCGGCTATTTTCTACATGGACATGCGAACATTTGGAAAGGACTATGAAAAATACTACAACAGGGCTAAAGAGGAGCACGGCGTAAGATTTGTCCAGTCCAGGGTGCATACCATTGACCCTATACCAGGCACCGACGACCTCGAAATAAGCTATTCCGATGAGGAAGGGATCATCCATCAAGAGGTTTTTGACATAGTGGTTCTCTCTGTGGGTCTGCAGGTCAGTAAAGAGACCATCGACCTGGGTCAGCGTCTCGGCCTGGCATTAGATAAATACAACTTCGCCGCCACCGAACCATTTACCCCGGTCAGCACATCAAGAGCCGGTGTTTACGCCTGTGGCATTTTTCAGGGACCAAAGGATATACCAGGTTCAGTAACCGAGGCAAGCGCTGCCGCATGCGCAGCGGGGATAGCCCTCTCAGAGGCAAGGGACCAGGACACCAAATCACTTGTAATACCGCCGGAAATGGACGTGAGCGGAGAAGAGCCGAGGATAGGCGTATTTGTGTGCAATTGCGGCATTAATATCGCGGGTGTGGTTGATGTGCCTGCCGTGACCGAATATGCATCCCGTCTTCCCTTTGTTGTTTTTTCTGATCAGAATCTCTTCACCTGCTCCCAGGATACCCAGGACAAGATCAAAGAGGTCATCAAAGAAAACAGGCTCAACCGGATTGTGGTGGCCTCATGCTCTCCACGCACCCATGAACCGATGTTTCAGGAAACACTCCAGGCCTGCGGGCTCAACAAATACCTCTTTGAAATGGCCAACATCAGAGACCAGAACTCATGGGTTCATGGAGATGATCCGGAAGGGGCAACAAACAAGGCCAAGGACCTGGTGCGGATGGCAGTGGCCAGGGCGGGTCTCCTAAAACCCTTGGAAGAAAAAAGCATTCCCGTAAACAAACGTGCCCTGATTATCGGTGGTGGCGTGGCGGGCATGAATGCGGCCTTAGGTTTGGCTGATCAGGGGTTCGAGACAGTGATCGTAGAGAAAGAGGCCCAGTTAGGCGGCCTTTCCAAGGAGTTAACCACCACCATTGAGGGAGCCGATATCCAGCGATATCTCATAGAGCTTGTTGATGAGGTTACCCGGAATGATAAAATCCAGGTTTTGACAGAATCCCTTATCGTGGGATTCAGCGGATTTAAAGGAAATTTTACCACCGAAATCATGGTGGGGCCGGGCATGTACGAGAGAAAAATAGACCACGGCGTGGTGATCTTGGCCACGGGCGCCAGGGAATACACCCCAAAGGAGTACCTGTATGGAGAGGATTATCGGGTTATGACCCAGATTGCATTGGGAAAGCGGCTCGAACTGAAGGGCGCCTCTGACCTCAACCGGGTGGTTATGATCCAGTGCGTGGGCTCCCGCAACGATGAAAATCCCAACTGTTCCCGCATCTGCTGCCAGAACGCCGTCAAGAACGCCCTCCATATCAAAGACCTCAACCCTGACGCGGACGTCTATGTGCTTTATCGGGACATGCGAATGTACGGCCTGTTAGAGGATTATTATACCGAGGCCCGAAAACAGGGTGTTATTTTCTGCCGTTTTGATCAAGATAATCCACCACAGGTTGAGGCCACTGATGAAGGCATCCTTGTCACATTCAAGGATCATGTGCTTCAACGGGAAATCCGTATCTGTGCTGATCGTTTAGCGCTCAGCGCTGGCATGGTAGCAGAGGATACTGAAGAATTGGGCTCTATTCTCAAGTTACCCAGAAACGAGGAAGGGTTTTTTATTGAAGCGCACGTAAAACTGAGGCCCGTGGACCTTGCCAACGAAGGCATCTTCGTGTGCGGGACCGCGCATGCGCCCAAATTGATATCTGAAACGATCTCTCAGTCTTTAGCGGCGGCCTCACGAGCATCGACCTTCCTGTCTCAATCCGAAATCCTACTTTCTGCAGTGACCGCTACGGTCGATCAGGAAAGATGCGCTGCCTGCCTTGTCTGCGTCCGGGCCTGCCCCTACGGGGTCCCCCTGATAAACGCGGAGGGGGCAAGCGAAATTGACGAAGCGTTGTGCCACGGCTGCGGGATTTGCGCTGCCGAATGTCCGGCCAAGGCCATAGAACTGAACTGGTACGAAGATGACCAGATACTCACCAAAGTAGACGCATTGCTTGAAGGGGTGCTGTGAGTTTGTTGGGTTTGTTGAGTATTAGGTATTGGGTACTGGTTGCGGAGAAGCGCAAAGCGCAGAGCGGAAAGCGCAAAGAAGGAATGATTTGCCACGCGCTATGCGCCATGCCCTATGCGCATACGGGTTGCAGGTTTCTGACCACTGAACACTGAATACCGATTATTGGAGGGAGTTTTTTGATGGAAGAGTTTCGACCGGTTATTGTCACATTCTGCTGCAACTTCTGAGGGTACACCGCCGCGGACCTGGCAGGTTCGATGCGTCTCAGATATCCCGATACCATTAGGATCATCAGGGTGCCCTGCACCGGAAAAGTGGATCTCATCCATATCCTCCGGGCATTTGAAAAGGGGGCGGATGGCGTTTACATTGTGGGCTGTATGGAGGGGGACTGCCGGTTTGATAACGGCAACCTCAGGGCCCGTAAAAGGGTAGAACAGGCACAGGCCATTCTGGATAAGGTTGGTGTAGGCGGCGAACGGGTAAAGATGTTCAACCTCTCCTCGGGAGAAGGCCCCCGGTTCGCCGAGTATGCCGTTGAGATGACCGAAAAAATAGAGGAAATGGGACCCAATCCGATAAAGATAGCCATGCAGAAGGCAGCATAGGGACATTGAAAAGTGAAGATTGAGAATTGAAAATTGAAAAGGATTAAGCGAAACAACTCCGCAAATATTCGATAGTCAATATTGACACCCATGTAAAAAGTCCTTTTTACATGGATTTAGGGATTTAGGGATTCAAGAATTGCGAATTGTTCTAAGCAGTTAGCCCTAAGAACATTTCTCTAAATCCTGGTTTTTTGACTTTTTACGAGACCATCAATGTTCAATCAAAATAATTGCCGATAGGAGGAGATATCATATGATCGTTGCAGACAAGAAGCCTATTGAGGAAATCATCGATATGGTAAAGGGCTACCACAAAATCCTCATTGTAGGCTGCAATGAGTGCGTCACCGTTTGTGAGGCTGGCGGGAAAAAGGAGGTCGGTGTTTTGGCCTCGGCCCTACGCATGTACTTCATGAACGAGGGGGAAAAAATCGAGGTAGACGAGATCACATTAGAAAGACAGTGCGATCACGAATACTTGGAGGAAATCCGGAACAGCATCGATCAATACGACGCTGTTGTTTCGTTGGCCTGTGGGGTCGGGGTTCAGTTTATGGCCGAAAAATACTTCGGCACCCCTGTCTATCCTGGAGTCAACACCTGTTTTATGGGAGTGACTGAAGAGCGGGGTGTGTGGAGCGAACGTTGTCAGGGGTGCGGACAATGCATCTTGGATAAAACCGCTGGAATCTGTCCCATATCCCGGTGCGCCAAGAGGCTCCTCAACGGCCCCTGTGGCGGTTCTACACAAGGGAAATGTGAAATAAGTAAAGATCTGGATTGTGCATGGCAACTTATTATTGACCGACTGAAAGAGCTTGACAGATTAGATGAATATGAAGAAATCGCTCCGATCAAAGACTGGTCAACAGAACGGGCCGGTGGCCCCAGAAAAGTGGTCAGGGAGGATGTGAGACAATGAGCACGAAAACACCGAGCAGGCTTGAAAAAATCCTTGATTCAGGACAATTGGCAGTCACATCAGAGTGCGGCCCTCCGAGAGGGAGTGACCCTGAAGCGATCACCAAGAAGGCTGAAATGATTAAAGACCATGTGGATGCAATTAACATCACCGATAATCAGACCAGCATGACCCGTCTATCCAGTCTGGCCTCCTGTATCCACCTCAAACTGATGGGGCTCGAGCCAACGCTGCAGATGGTGGTCAGGGACAGGAACCGGATAGCCCTGCAGAGCGATATCTTAGGGGCCGCATCGTTTGACATTCATAATATCCTCTGTCTCTCAGGTGATCACCAAATGTTCGGAGACTCCTCCCAGGGACAGAATGTCTTTGACCTGGACTCCATGCAGCTGATTCAGACCGTGAGATTGATGCGGGATGAAGGTAAATTCTTGGGAGGGGACGATATCAAGCGACCGCCACAGATGTTTGTGGGGGCAGCAGCCAACCCATTTGCAGATCCCTTTGAAATACGCGTCCCCCGTTTGGCAAAAAAAATCGCTGCCGGCGTGGAGTTTATTCAGACCCAGTGCATATATAACTTAGACAAATTTGAACTCTGGATGAAGCAGGCCCGTGATCGGGGGCTTCACGAAAAGGTCTATATTCTGGCCGGGGTGACCCCTTTTAAATCAGCAGGTATGGCCAAATATATGAAAAACCGTGTTCCTGGGATGGACGTGCCTGATGAAGTAGTCAAGAGAATGGCCGGCGTACCCAAAGAAAATCAGCCCGAAGAAGGGGTTAACATCTGCGTTGAAACCATCCAGCGGTTGAAGGAATGCGAGGGAGTGAGAGGATTTCATATCATGGCCATCGAATGGGAAGAAAAGGTTCCAGAGATCGTGGAACGGAGCGGGCTTTATCCGAGGCCGAAGGATTTATGATTGTTGATTGTTGATTGACAATTGATGATTGTTGATTTACGATTTCCTGGAATAATATAGGGAAAAGGAGGATTGAGTATGGACAAGAAATATATTCTGGTAGTAGATGACGATCCCGATCTGGTAGAAACCGTTTCAATGATGTTAGAAAGCAAGGGATGTGAAGTAGGACATGCCTATGATGGTATTGAAGGGGAGGAATCTATCAAAGAAAGACGTCCGGACCTGGTTATCCTTGATATAATGATGCCCCGGAAAGACGGTTATGTCCTTTGCGCTGAACTCAAGGCCGACGAGAAGACCCGGGATATTCCCATAGTGCTTCTCACTGCTGTGGGCGAAGCGGTTCCAACGACCACTTACACACACGCTGATGGCATGTCCACAGAGGCAGACGATTATATTGCCAAGCCGATTGATACAGAGGGCCTTTGGGAGGTAGTGACCGCCCTGTTATAAGTGGCAGTTGGAGATAGGCGGTCTTCCCTTCACATCCTGTCTTCGCAGTTTTGTTGCCCTCTGCCTAATGGGGATGGAAGGAAACTGGCCCCGCCAATATTCAATTTCACGGCTTAGTGTTCAGGTTTTTTTATGTCTGCCCCAGAAAAACTCGGTGGGTTTAAGGTCCTGAAAGATGTGACGCTAATCTCGCTGTTTTCCCCTAAAGAGACAAAGGGTTTCCCTTCGAGATTTTTCAGTTTCATTGCAGATGAAAAAATAAATCTCCCTTACGTCACCTGCGTCTTTGGCGACCATGCCTGGGGATTGAACATTGCGGTTGAGTCCAGAGATGCAGGCAAGGCACTCGGCCTGATCGAAAAGGCATTTGAAAAAAAATCGATCCATTACCCTGACAGCACCATTCTCTCCATCTTTCCCCACAAGAAAAACCCCGAAATCACCGGTTCTCTATTTGAGGCCTTTGGGCGAGAGGGTGTAAACGCGAATGCACTGGCCAATTCGCCATCTGCCATTTCCATTGTCCTTAATGAAAACGTCCTGAACAAGGCAAGCCGAGCCCTCTTCGGGCCGTTTAGTTTCAGCGCCTATCGGACCCCGGCAGACTGGAAACTGGCCCAAAAGGGAAAGGAACAGCTATACAAAGAGGTGGTCGCCTCATTTCAGGAGCAAAGACCAAAAGTATACGGACTTGAGTATCAGGATAATCAGGAGTTTCTGCGGGTAAAACTGAATACTCAGAGTATAGGAGACTTTGGGACTTCCTTTAAGGAATTTGCCCGGCTCGGCCTAAATCTCACCTTTTTAGCCACAAGTCCCTGTGAGGAAGAAGGAAAAGAAAAAGTGGCCTTTTGTTTGCCCGTAACCGCAAACAGCTCTTACATACGAATTATAAATGGAATAGCTCCCCAGGCGGATACACAGAGTCTCGCGCCCGTATCCACCTTTGCCATGAACGGCCCCCATTTTGGCGACCGCTACGGAATAGTAAGCGAACTCCTGATTTCCTTAGAAAAAGGGGATATTGATCTCTTAGGACTAAGCTGCACAATAGCTTCAATTACAGGGGTCGTACCATCCTCCCATATGAAACCAGCCATTGAGGCGATTAAGGGGTGTTTTGATATCCCTTCGGTTATCGAGAGAACTTAGGGGGCGCATGGTGACTTATCTTCAGGGATGGTTGAGCAAGAAGCGATTTTTAAACGGAATTGATCGGCCTTGAGCCGGATCTATTTTTTTCTATCCAAAATCGCCTCCTTTTGTTTCTCGTATTCCTTGTCATCAATCGCACCGCTTTCGTGTGCCTTTTGAAGATCAATCAACTCCTGTCCAGTGGTATGCTTCTTAACATGGACTTCGGCTGTCCCGCCCTTCCCTCCTTCTCCAGGACTGCCGCAACACCCGGCAAAACCCGCACCGGAAATTATCAGGAGTGACAGTATAAAAATCTTCAGTTTTTTCATAACATATCTCCGTCCACTTGAGTTTGTTTGGTGCCCCCGGCGCGACTCGAACGCACGACACCCAGATTAGGAATCTGATGCTCTATCCACCTGAGCTACGGGGGCAATAATTAATTCTTACCATAACCATATCTAATGTCAAACAATTTCGACCCGATGCGCTAAAAAAAAGATTGCTTTAATATTATGAATGTATATACTAAAATGTTATGTGTGTGATCTGTCAAGGATTTTATTTGATGGAGAGGCACCGACGGCAAGCTGTGGGGGTGTAGCTCAGGTGGGAGAGCGGTACGTTCGCAACGTACAGGTCAGGGGTTCGAATCCCCTCATCTCCACCATTTTTTCTCCGTTATGCAATCATAAGGAATAAGGATGAAACGAAAGGCAAAAATAGAGAGAAAAACCAAGGAGACAGATATCTCCCTGCTCCTCAATCTTGACGGGATCGGGCCTTCCAGAGTGGATACCGGCATCCCCTTTATGGACCACATGTTAGACCTGATGGCGGCTCATGGGTTTATGGAAATAGATCTGAAAGCCCGGGGAGATAGAGAGATTGACGACCACCACACTATTGAAGACTTGGGGATCTGTTTCGGAATGGCCTTGAAAAAATCGTTAGGTGACAAAGGCGGAATCAGGCGGTACGGCGAATCGACTGTCCCGATGGATGAGGCCTTAGCAAGAATAGTCATCGATATTTCAAATCGGCCAATCCTCGTCTACCGGGTAATACTCAAAAAAAGTACTACAGGGACATTTGACATAGGCTTGGTCAAAGAGTTCTTTCGTGCCCTGGCAACCAATGCAGGCATAACGTTACACATCGACCTGCTCTCAGGGGACGAACCTCACCATGTTGCTGAGGCCATCTTCAAGGCATTTGGGAGGGCCTTAGACCAGGCTACCGGTATTGAAGCCCGCTTGAGCGGGAATTTACCCTCTACAAAAGGGGTTCTATAACGGACGAGGCACCCATGCCTGAAAAAGATCGAGGGAAATCCCGACGATATTACTTATGGCTTTTCGCCATTTTCTTCCTATTAACAAACGGGGGCTGTCAAGGTGGCAGGGCCCCTGTTCAGTCTCAAGCACCTCCCCAGCCAATAATAAAAAAGGTTGTCGTTGTTGGATTCCGGGCCGCGATCTCGAAAGGAGAAAAACCCGATCTGGTTCGAAATCCGATAACAGGGACTGCTTTTATGTCTCAACCCGTTCCCCGAGATGTGGTTAAGTGGTTGACAGGTCAGCTATTTGACATGTTAGTCACCGACAAGAGATGGAATCTGATACCGCCTGGCCAGGCTAAAGGGATCATTGAAAGCGTCGTAGGCTCAGACACAAAAGTGGGAGTAAGTCCTCTAAAAATGCTCCAGGAAGTTGGAAAGACTTTTGGCGCGGATGCTGTCCTGATAGGCCAGGTATACCGTTGGCGAGAGCGGGTCGGTGCCGATTTCGGGGTCGAGAGTCCGGCTTCAGTAGCCTTTGATCTCTCTCTTGTGAGGCCGTCAGATGGCGCTATTCTATGGAGGGGCAACTATGACAAGACCCAGAGATCTTTATTCGAGGATCTCTTTGACTATAAGACCTACATTAATAGCAAAGGTCTATGGCTGACCGCCAAGAAATTAGCCAAATTCGGATTAGATAAATTATTAGAGGATATGCCTGGTTCTCCGCTTAAGAAAAAGGCAGTAAAGGATTAGACATTTGCTTATTATCCCGGCTATTGACATCAAAGAGGGCCGTTGTGTCAGGCTCAAACAGGGGAGGATGTCAGATGAGACCGTTTTTTCTGATGTCCCCGAGGAGATGGCGGTAAGATGGCATGAATGCGGCGCCCAGAGGCTTCATCTCGTCGATCTGGATGGCGCTGTACAGGGCAAACCGGTCAACAAAGAGGTTATCAAGCGAATTGTGAATTCTGTCCCTATCCCGATAGAGCTTGGGGGCGGGGTGAGGGAGATGTCTGTCTTGGAAGCCTATTTTTCACTCGGGCTCCAGTACCTGATTCTGGGGACCGTAGCCCATAAGAACCCGGAATTTGTTCGCAATGCCTGCCGTGCCTTTCCCGGACAAATTATTTTAGGTATAGATGCCAAGAACAATCGTGTTGCAGTGGAGGGGTGGACAGAGGATGTCAAACAGACTCCTTTGGAACTTGCAAAACAGTTTGAAAAGGCCGGGTTAGCAGCAATCATTTATACTGATATCAACCGGGATGGCATGAGAACAGGATGCAATGTGGAGGCCACGAAGAGCTTGGCAAAATCAATTGAGATCCCAGTAATAGCGTCGGGTGGGATTTCTGAAATTTCGGATGTCTTAGATATTTTGCCCCTGGCAGAGGTCGGAGTTACGGGAATGATTACGGGCAGGGCCCTATACGATGGAAGCCTTGACTTAGCTGAAGCTATAAAGGCATGCAAAAAATGATGTTAGGAGTTGACATATTATATATCTGTCGTAAAATAAAGGGTTTGATATTTCTATATACTCACTGAACCCTGAACTTTTAACAAAAGAACATGTCCCTAAATCAAAGAATAGCTGAAGATCTCAAACAGGCCATGAAGGCAAAGGATGGCATCCGCCTTTCTTGTTTAAGGATGGTCAAGAGCTCTTCAAAAAATTTGCAGGTGGAAAAAAAGCGTGAATTAACGGATGAGGAAATCCAGGCCGTTGTTTCATCCCTGATCAGAAAAGGCAAAGAGGCTGCGAAGGAATTCAGAAACGGGAATCGTGAGGATCTGTCCCTAAAGGAAGAAAAAGAGATCGAGATCTTCTACGAATACCTGCCACAGCAGTTGACCCCGGAGAAAATCGAAGAGACTGTCCGGCAAATCATTTCTGAGCTGTCTGCTGAGAGCCCCAAAGATATGGGAAATGTCATGAAGGCGGCTATGGCCAGGATGGCAGGACAGGTACAGGGGAAAGAAGTAAATGAGATAGCAAAAAAGCTTCTAACTTCGTAGTCTGCCGAAAAGGGACCAAAAATTTCTGCCAAAAATTTCTGATAGTTTAACGCCGTGGAACTATACAATGACCCAGAGATTGCGCACCTATTGATAGAGCCTCGATGACCCAGCATACATATCAGGTTTTAGGACATTATCACCTGATGGAAATCCTGTCGCGCTATGCCTCCTGTTCGCCGGGTCAATCACATGGCCTATCCCTCAAACCATCAAATGATTCAAGAGACGAGACCTTTGAAAAATGCTCAATTTTGGTCAAAATCAAGGAAGGCGAGGATTTTAACCACAGGAATATATCGAATATTTCGAGGATTAAAATCTGAGCCTGACGCTGAGATTGGGCAAAAGGGGGCGTTTTGCAAAGGTCTCGAGACATCCACAACGAGCTGCGTCTGATTTCAGAAACGAGGCCCTTTTTTAGATCAAGGTTTCTAATTTGAATTAAAAATGCCAAACCACCAGTCTGCCAAAGAAGAAATAAAACGGACGGCCGACATTGTACAGGTCATCGGTCAGTTTGTTCAGCTTAAAAAGGCCGGAAAGAACTCTATTGGCCTCTGCCCTTTTCACGCTGAAAAGGACCCATCGTTCACGGTCAGTTCGGACAGACAGATGTTCCACTGCTTCGGATGCAAAAAGGGGGGGGATATCTTCGCCTTCTGGATGGAGTACCACGGACTCACCTTTCCAGAGGCCCTGAAGGATTTGGCAGAAAGGTATAATGTACAAATTACTGAAAAATTTTCCGCAACTGAAGAGAAAAAGAGGAGCGATCTCAGAGAAACCCTCCTCAAGATAAATGGGACCGCTGCACTATATTTCCAACAGGCATTGAGTAAAGCTGCAAGAGGAAACCCTGCAGCAGATTATCTGAAGAAAAGGGCACTTTCAAAGGAGATTATCTCGGAATTCCGCCTGGGGTATGCCCCTGATAAATGGCACGGGATTACTGATTATCTAAGGGAGCATAAGATAGACTTGGAAAGGGCTGTCCAGGCAGGCCTGATCATTCCTAAAAAGGGCGGGGGATATTACGATCGTTTCAGGGGCCGGGTTATGTTCCCCATTCTAAATCTAAGAGGACAGGTGGTTGGATTTGGAGGGAGGGTCCTTGACGACTCCCTGCCCAAATATCTGAATACGCCCGAAACCCCGGTTTTCCATAAGGGAGAATTTCCCTATGGATTGCATGCCTCTTTTAAGGCGATCAGGCAAAAAGGAATAGCGGTTATTGTTGAGGGATACATGGACCTTCTGGCCTTGAGAAGACACGGGCTGGATGAGGTGGTGGCCACCCTTGGGACTGCCCTAACCGCACAGCATATCCGAAAGATAAAAGGATACGCCAAGGAGGCTGTGGTAGTCTTCGACTCTGACGAAGCAGGAAGAAATGCGGCCTTAAGAAGTCTGCCCCTCTTTTTGAATGAAGGGCTTCCTGCCAAGGCGGTTGTCTTACCGAATGGTCATGATCCAGACAGTTTTGTAAACACAAAGGGCCTGCCCGAGTTCTTAAAGCTTTTGGATAGCGCCTCTTCAATGTTTGACTTTTTTCTTGATCAGAAATTGACGCAAGATGATTCAGACATAGAGGGAAAGGTTCATGTATTGAAGGAAATCCTGCCAGTCCTGTCGCAACTCCGAAACGCTGCACAACGTTCGTTATATGCGGGACGTCTCTCGGAACAGATTGGGATCAAAGAAGAAGTGATCTTGTCTGAATTAAAGTCCTTCAAACAAGACCTCTCAGGAGACGTCCTTGAAAGAGGCCTGAAAGGCCGATTGACAGACCCAAAGGTAGAGAAGAAAATAGGAGACATCCAGTTACTCAACCTGCTTGTGCATCATCCCAAGGCAGTAACCGGACTGATAAACTCTGATTGCAAGACCCTGCTTTCAGACGACACTGCCTCAAAAATTGTTGAAGTCATTTTCGAGAAATATCGGAGGGAAGGCCAGTTTTCACCCGAAAATATTGAGGAAAACCTCGATAATGACGATGTTCGTATACGACTTAGAGAGGTAATGGTGGCCGACTCCATTTATTCGAATCAGGAGGTGAAACAGGCGGTCGAAGAAATCAGGGAAAAAGCACGTCAAAAAAGGCTCTCAGACTCAGTTAAGGAAATCAAGGGCGATCCCGAGGCCTTGAACGATCTGTTATTAAAATTAAGGGCACAGATTAGTTGTTAGTTAGTGTCGATCCATAAATGGCTATTTTCCGCAATCTCAGCGTCAGACTCAAATTTTAATCCTCGAAATACTCCAATGTATTCCTGTGGTTAAAATCTTCGTCTTCCTTGATCTTGCAAAAACTATCTCATTTCTGGATGGACACTAGTTATTGGTTTTTACTTATTTAGTGTCTGAACGAAAACTAGGATTTTTTGTCAAGGTCAAGGAAGATTAAAATTTTTATCTGACGTCCCGCCGAGGCGAGAGCGAAAAAGACAGTTTTCGTTCGGGCAGTATTTAACGGATAGCGAATAGAGGTAACATGATGGATAATAACGCCGATATGATCAATTTAAAGCGGTTGATCCATACCGGGAAAAATAAGGGCTACATTACCTTTGAAGAGCTAAATGATGATCTGTCTGATGATTTTGTATCCTCTGAGGAGCACATCGATGAACTCATGATGATGTTTGAAGAGCTGGACATCATGGTTATTGATGATGCGGCTAAGAAGAAAATCGAAAAGGCGGAGAAGGCAAAGAAAAAGGCGGCAAAAGCAGAAGAAAAAGTCAATGCATCCGTAGATCTTGCAGAGGCAGTCTCCGGGGCCGCTGACCCTGTGAAAATGTATCTGAAAGAGATGGGCCGCATCTCTCTCCTCACGAGAGAAGGAGAGGTCGAAATAGCCAAACGAATTGAGGCAGGCGAAAATGAAACCTTGCAACGGCTTCTCCTTTGCGGTGTGGGGGTGGAGCGTATTATCGAGTTAGGGGAGATGCTCAGGAATAATGAAGTAAAACTAAAAGACGTTATCAATGACATGGAAGACGATGACAGCTACATGCTGCTGGGTGAGAGGAAGGAATCTGTCATTAACCTGATTAATCGAATGAAGGAGTTGAATGAACGTATGCGCCTTAAAAGGCGTGAAAAGGCCAAGGTCCGCTGCACTGAAGGAACAAAAAAGAAGCTCACAGCACAGGCAAAGCGGGATCAACAGAAGATTATGAAGCTTGTGAGTTCATTCAGCCTGGGCGAAAAACAGGTTGAGAAAATGATTGACAAGTTTAGGGAGCTGTCGGCGGAGGTCGAAACAGCAGAGAGAAAGATAGAAGGATGTATGTTGCGGGCAGGCGGTAAACCGATTTCTTATCTGAAAAGGTGTGCTGCCAAAATCCCAAAATCGGCAAAAGATGACCAGATAATCCTACCCATCGGCCTGGCAAAGAGTGAGATTATTGTCTTGAAGTCCGAGGCGGATAGCGCCCAAAAAATTATCAAGCAAGCCAGGGAACGGACTGATTTGACCCCCCGTCAGATAAAGCTCAAGCTAAAAAAGGTGGAACAAAGCTTATATGAAGCGAACAGAGCAAAATCAGAGCTCATTCAGGCTAATTTGAGGCTGGTTGTCAGCATTGCCAAAAAATACACCAATAGGGGCCTCATGTTCCTTGATCTTATCCAGGAAGGAAATATTGGATTGATGAAGGCGGTGGATAAATTCGAATATCAACGCGGGTATAAATTCAGCACCTACGCTACCTGGTGGATCAGACAGGCGATTACCAGGGCCATAGCGGATCAGGCCAGGACTATCCGCATTCCCGTCCACATGATAGAGACCATTAACAAGCTCATGCGAACATCCCGCTATCTTGTACAGGAACATGGCCGCGAGCCTACTTCGGAGGAAATCGCCGAAAAGATGGAATTCCCGCTTGACAAGGTTAGAAAGGTGCTAAAGATAGCCAAAGAACCGATATCTCTCGAAACCCCTATCGGCGAAGAGGAAGACAGCCACCTGGGAGATTTTATTGAGGACAAAAATGTCCTCTCCCCTGGAGATGCGGTTGTCGACTTCGGATTAGCCGAACAAACAAGAAGAGTCCTTACTACCCTCACTCCAAGAGAGGAGAAGGTTCTTAGGATGAGATTTGGGATCGGTGAAAAATCAGACCACACCTTAGAAGAAGTAGGCCGCGATTTCAGCGTTACCAGAGAGCGTATCAGGCAGATAGAGGCCAAAGCGCTCAGGAAATTGAGGCACCCCAGCAGAAGCAAAAAGCTGAAAAGCTTTATGGATAATTGAAACCATGCACCTTTTCTCTTGACAAATTTCTGTTGGATGCGCATTGTATTTACCAATATTTAGTGCCCGAACGAAAACTAGGATTTTTTGTTCAGATCAAGGAAGGCGATCAGGCACTCAGATGACTGAGTGCCTGATGAGTCTGACGCAGATATGGGCGAAAAAGACAGTTTTCGTTCAGGCACTATTTAGGAATGATCAGAGGGCCCATAGCTCAGCTGGCAGAGCCACCGGCTCATAACCGGTAGGTCCCTGGTTCGAAACCAGGTGGGCCCACCAACACTTAGACTCTCATCATGTTTCCAAGGACTTTGTTAGAGATGTTTTCCCCGGATCGGGAATAATTGTTCCATAAAGGGCGTATCCTTAAGAGGATGCGCCCTTTGAATTTTTTAACATGAAACCCACGCTAAAGGATTTTTTAGGCTTGTTAGAAACCATCGCACCCGAACGATTGGCCGAACCTTGGGACAATCCCGGTCTCCAGGTGGGTTCACTGTCTCAAAAAATCAGAAAGGTCTTCACATCCCTCGACCCGACACTTGATGCCCTTACATCTGCAGCTGAAGCCAACGCTCAACTGCTGTTCACCCATCATCCCTTGATCTTCAAGCCCCTGTCGCGGCTTGATATCAATTCCTTTCCCGGTGATGTAGTTGCTAAAGCTGCAAGGAGGGGGGTTTCCATTGTAGCTGCGCATACCAACTTAGATGCGGCCCAGGGAGGCATAAACGATATCTTGGCCGATCTTATGGGTCTTAGAAATGTGGAGGTCTTGAAGAATGCTGACGAAATGGACGGGGTGGGCTTGGGAAGGATTGGCGATTTGCCAGGACCGACTGAATTGTCTGCTGTGGCAAGGGATGTTAAGAAGGTCCTTGGCTCTCAAAATATCAAGGTGGTCGGTCAAAGAGACGCCCTGATTCGTCGTCTTGCCGTAGTGGGGGGATCGGGTGGAAGTCTCCTTTCCCTTGCCTATGAAAAAGGAGCTGACCTCCTCCTGACCGGGGATGTCGGCCACCACGTTGCATTAGAGGCCAAATCTTTGGGAATGGCCCTTCTCGACGGGGGCCACTTTCATACGGAAAAAACCGCATTCAGGATTTTTGTAAAGAATTTAAACAAGATATTAAAGGCAAAGGGTTGGGAGGTTACGTTCGAGATAGACAAGAATGAAACCGACCCCATCTGGATTGATGCCCCAGTAAAATAGGAAAGAAAAGACCCGGTTGAATGGGAAAGACTAAAGCATTCAACGGGGTAAACATTTCAGTTCACGGGATAAAATTGATGATTGCAGATTGACGATTATCCAGACACACTGGGTCGTAGTGACCCTAAAAACAACATAGGACGTAGAAAAACGCAGATATGGAGGACCAATATTCAATCTGCGCCATCTGAGGAGATCTGCGTCCCATCTACAAAGATCTCAAACTGTTTCAGTCGAGGTAAAGACTTGGAAGAAAAAATGAAGATTCTTATCGCCCTCCAGGATTGCGATATCCGGATGAGAGATATACAAATCAAGGAAGCGGAAGGGCCCAAGAAGATCCATAGGCTTAAAGAGAAACTGGCAGCAGTGGAAGATCAGTTGAAAGAAGAGTCAAACCGGCTTGAGGCATACACACGTGAGAGGCGGCAGGCAGAGCAAGAGATTGAGGAGATAGAAAACAGACTGAAAAAAGCTGATATAAAATTGTCCAATATAAAATCAAACAAAGAATACCAGGCTGCTCTGAAAGAGATTGATGATTTAAAAAGGGGAAAATCGCTCTTGGAAGACAGGGCCATCGATATCATGGAGCAGATGGAAGCCCTTGAAGCCAACTACGCCACCAGCAGGGAAAAAATCGAAGAGACGAGGCAACAGTTCGAGTTGGATCATAATGAGATCCTGAAAATACTTAAGGCCTTGAACCAGGACCTTGATAAAATTGAAAAGAAGAGGATACGATTCTCTCAGGCCGTTGACCCTGACCTGCTAAAAAGGTATGATTCTCTTAGGACACATAAGGGCGGTATAGGAGTCAGCCCGGTTATAAAGGGCGTGTGCCAGACATGCCACTTGGATATTCCGCCACAGGAATTTAACGAATTAGTTCGAGGTGATAAGCTCATGACCTGCCCCAACTGCACACGCATTATCTATTGGGGCGATGATGAGCGTTACAAGAACAATCGGGTTGCATCGCAACCCTGATCCACGGTTTAACACGAGACCTTTGAAAAACGTTCAATTTCGTTCAAGATCAAGGCGCATGAGGATTTTAACCACAGGAATATATTGAATATTTCGAGGATTAAAATCCGAATGCAACGCGGAGATTGAGCAGATAAGCGCAGACTTCGAAAGGGGACGTTTTGCAAAGGTCTCAACGATATGCCCTATGCGCTCTACGCCACCCAGGGTGTGTCAGAGTAGGACAAATGGCCGCCGCCTTGGCTTCAAGGGGGAGGAAAGTCCGGGCTCCGCAGGACAAGGTGCTGGGTAACACCCAGTCCCGGCGACGGGAAGGAAAGTGCAACAGAAAGGAAACCGCCAGGCACTCAGTCACATATTAAACACTCAACGAGTCAATTAATACTTGACAGCGTCAGGTATCCGGATTTTATGCATGAGTGTTGGTATGTAACTGAGTGCCTGGTAAGGGTGAAAGGGTGAGGTAAGAGCTCACCAGTCCCGCCGGTGACGGCGGGGGCTTGGCAAACCCCACCTGGAGCAAAACCAAATAGGGGAACGACTGAGGGTGGTCCGCCCGAGTTCCCGGGTAGGTTGCTTGATCTCGACGGTAACGTCGAGGCTAGATGAATGGTCATTGTCCAGGAGGCGGGTGACCCCTTCGGGAAACAGGACCCGGCTTATGGCCTTCTCTGACACACCCTGGGTGGCGCAGAGCGCAAAGGGGAGAGAGCTGAGAGTAATCGCAATCCAAAATCCAAGATGGAAACTGATTTATCCGGGATTACTGAAGATACCATTTTTATTATCGGCGCAGGCCATTTTGGGGCCAGGGCAGCTCGAATTGTCTGTCAGCAGTCCAATTCGCCTGTTTTCGTCGTGGATCCAGTTGAGAAAGGCCTTGCTAATCTAAAGGATCTTTGGGTCAAGAAGATATTAGGTGACGGGATTCTAACAGCATTTGAGGTCAATAAAGAAATCGTCAAATAGTCAAGTCCCACCTTCAGGCAGGATTTAACAACCCAACTACTTAACGAGGTCTAAAATAGGGAGGTTCAATAGATCCCATGTTTGTCTTTGGTAATTTATTAGGTGCTGTGGCCAAGGTGATTGATATCGGATTGACCCTTTATATGTGGATTATTATAGCCCGGGCAGTTATCTCATGGGTTAATCCTGATCCTTATAATCCAATCGTTCGGTTCTTGACGTCCGTGACAGAACCGGTGCTTTACCAGATAAGACGGAGGCTCCCCATAAACCTTGGGGGGTTAGATCTCTCCCCCATCCTTGTGATCTTGGCCATCATTTTCATTCAATCTTTCTTAGTCCGGAGCCTTGCAGAGATGGCTGGTCGTCTTGGCTGACAGAGGGGAGACCTCAAAATCTTTGAAAGATGCCCCCCAAAAAACCACTATAGACGTGAAGGTCTTACCCCGGTCTTCTAAAGATGAGATCGTGGGGAAAAAGGACGGGGTCTACAAAATAAAGCTCACGGCCCCGGCAATAGAGGGAAAGGCAAACAAGGCACTGTTGAAATTACTTGCCAAGAAATTAGGCCTGCCAAAAAGAGAGATCAGGATTATCTCGGGAGAACGATCAAGGATGAAATCGATTCGGATTAACCGCCTTACACTTGAACAGGTCAAGAAACTCATTCAGGATTGAAAACTGAATATTTAGTATTGACAATTTAAGGAATGCAATTGTCAATTTTTATAGTGGTGATTACCCAGTACCCAAGTGACTAATGACTACCTCAGAACCTCTAACATCTCATTGTGGATCAGCCCATTAGAGGCCGCCACACTCCCTAAGTAGGGGTTATAGGGTTCTCCCCCAAAGTTAGTCAATCTCCCCCCGGCCTCTCTTACTATGACATCCCCGGCGCCTGTGTCCCAAGGCTTAAGACTCTCCTCCCAAAATCCGTCTAATCTCCCAGCTGCCACGTAACATAGGTCCAAGGCGGCAGATCCGAGCCGTCGAATACCCTGAGCCCGGACAATCATTTTTTCAAGCAACTTTAGCACTCCTTCAGACCTTTCATGGACATCATAGGGGAAACCGGTGGCCAGAAGAGACTCCTGTAAGCTAAAGGTTGCGGAAACTCTGAGCAGCTCGCCATTCAGATATGCCCCATTTCCTTTTGCCGCCTCGAAAAATTCATTCATATACGGATTGTAAACAACCCCCATCACAATCTCCTTCTCAATCTCAAGGGCGATGGAAACCGCAAAGAAGGGAAACCGGTGGGCAAAGTTGGTTGTCCCGTCGAGAGGATCGATGAGCCAGGTCCGGTTAGAGGCCTCATCACGCCTTCCCGCTTCCTCTGCCAGGATGTTATCCTTAGGAAATTTATTACTGACAATCTCCAGGATTATTTTTTCAGCCGCAAGGTCTGCCTCTGTGACAAGGTCTATCTCACCTTTCTTCATAATATGATGGGTATTTCCCAGCATGCGGCTTAAGATTTTTCCCGCCGCC
>JAUWPC010000246.1 GCA_030611815.1 Desulfobacteraceae bacterium | reverse complement strand
AGGGTTATGAATATTTTAACGTTGATTTGGGTTGTTGTTAACACTCAGTATCTTCCTATCCCGGATAGACCGGCCTCCGGCTCGGAGAGAACCCAATAGAGAATTTACCACGAAGCACACGAAGGACACGAAAAGTGAGTTTCTTAGTAGTTTTATTATGTCTTCGCGTTCTTCGTGCTCTTCGTGGTGTACAAATTTCTGCGCATTTTGAACGCAAATATGCTCAAAAAGTGCTAATTCCTGGTCCGACTCGAGCCTCTCCGGGGGCAAGGGTCAATTGGCTTTACAGGGGATTGTGGAGTCCTGTCAAGGATAATTTCAGGAGTCCTGGTGGAGAGTGCCCACCCTTCAAACCCTGCATAAACTCCTGATTGACGTAACAGGAAAGTTTGATTATACGTTAGATCTCGTTAAATGGTTGAGACCCGCCTGAGGCTGGATTGATATAAGCCCGCCAAAGGAGGGGATTTAAAAGATGTTGTTTTTCTGTAATTTTTTCTTTCTGTGTGTGGCCCCAAGCCGGAAGGTAATATGGAGTAGCGTTTATGGCAGGACGAGTTTGCCCCCCCTGGATCGGATATTTTCTGCTAAATCCCCTCAGGAAGCTGTTTGAGAACCCTGATAAGATGCTCGGGCAATTTGTTCGGGATGGGATGGTTGTTCTTGAGCCAGGCTGCGGCATGGGCTATTTCACCCTGGCTTTAGCCCGTATGGTAGGGCCGGAGGGTCGTGTGGTGGCAGTGGAGCTACAGGGCAAGATGCTCTCTGTCCTCGGCCGCAGGGCCAGCAGGTCGGGGCTTTCAGATAGAATAGAGCTTCGTCAGACTGGAGCTGAGGGCTTGGGTATCGAGGACCTTTCAGGTGAGGTGGACTTTGCCGCCGCTATCCATCTGGTCCACGAAATCCCTGACCAGGCCTCATTCTTCACTCAAGTATGGAAGGCCCTCAAGCCCGGGGGCAAACTCCTTGTCGTGGAGCCAAAGGGCCATGTCTCCCTGGACCAGTTTGAACAGACCGTGGCCACCGCGAAACAGACCGGATTTAAAAGAGAGACTCTGCCCGGCAAAGCAAGTAACAGAAAAGCCTTGCTGATCAGGCCCCAAATCTGAATACAGACCTCCACCACTCCATTATCTTTATGTTGTCTTGCCCCCACCCGTCATGGATATTACAATAACCAACCGTCTTGATGTATACCCGAGTCACGGCCCCCATATCGCAGCCCTGAGAGTTAAGAGCTGTGACTGAGGAAGCGGTTCTTATATCCAAGAGAATGAATAGGGTGATGATATTCTGTAGTCTATGAGCAGACCATTAAGGGTACAATACCCGGACGCATGGTCGCTGATGCTGTAATCCGGCACAGGTGGAGGAAGAAAATCACAAAAGCTGTAAAATCGGTCAGTTGAATGAGTTATTTAGTGCCTGAACGAAAAATCCTAGTTTTCGTTCGGACACTATTTACTTATTGATGGACGTCCGGCAGAAACGCTACTCTCACAATCAAGACCATTGCTCTCGAGCTTGACCCTTGCGTGATAAGCAACTTGAACTTTGCTCCCTGCCGGAAGGACACAGGGCAAGCGCACCTCAAACCGTGATCCTCGGTGTTTTCGAGCCCCTGGCGTCTTCGGAAGGGTTGTCGGGGTGTAGGGGACGCTGCCTTTCTCAATGACATTGCCTGTGGGGTCCAGTATCGTTACATCAAGATGCCCTGAACCTGAAATCGAACGATTACGACGATACACCTTTCCGGTGATCACAAGTTCATTGCCATCCTCGGATACAGCCACATCAGAAATGTGAACCCGTTCAGAGTGAATGGTCTCGATGGAAACGCCTTTTTTGGTAATAAGGTTCACGTGTTTAGGTGCGCATCCTGACAGAAACATTCCGGTTGTCACAAAGCCCAACACAAACAAAACGCTGAAGTTCTTTACTCGCATGATAGTTTCCTCCTTTTTGCTGTCTTTACAGCGATAAAAGATCCATTTAAAGGATGTCCCCCCTTGGCTCATTGCTTATCCCCCCATAATCCTTCCACCCATCCATAAACCGCAGGGATCACGAATAATGTGAGAAGGGTCGACGTTGCAAGGCCAAAAACGACAACTACGGCCAGTGGGCGCTGTACCTCAGACCCAATCCCCTGGGAAAGAATGAGAGGGAGAAGACCCAGGATCGTCGTAGTTGCCGTCATCAGAACCGGTCGAAGCCGCAGCAGGCTCCCTTCAATGATGCACACCTTAAGCGCGTTTCCCTTATCGCGAAGCCGGTTCATGTAGCTGACGAGAACCACGCCATTCTGAACAGCAATTCCAAAAAGGGCGATAAACCCTACGGAGGCCGGAACCGAAAGGTATTCTCCGGTGAGAAGGAGCCCGAATATGCCGCCTACAAGAGCGAGAGGAACATTGGTTATAATGATCAGCGCGTGTCGAATCGTACCAAATGAGATCCATAACATAACAAAAACCATGGTGATAACGATGGGCACAATAATGAACAGCCGCGTCATGGCACGCTGCTGGTTTTCAAATTGCCCGCCATATTCTATCCAGTAGCCGGGGGGCAGGGTTACCTCTTTTTGTATCCGGTCCTGGATATCCGAAACGACACTCCCCAGGTCTCTCCCGCGGACATTTCCCTGAACAATCCACCGGCGCTGGTTTTTTTCCCTGTTGATCTGTATAGGCCCTGTAACAAATTTGACCTCTGCCACCTGGGACAAAGGGATAGACGTGCCATTACTCGTATTGACCAACATGTTTCCTATCGCCTCCTGGGAAATTCGATACGGTTCCTGATAGCGAATGTGTATCCCGAAGCGGCGGGTATTCAAATAAAGATTGTCCACGGCTTCGCCGCCGATGGCCAGCTCCACCAGTTTCAGGATTTCATCTACGGTAACACCAAACCTTGCGCAAGCAGGACGATCAGCAATAATCTGGACCTGAGGTTGCCCAAAGCTCTGCTCTACGGATAGATCGACCAAACCCGGGACCCCCTCCAGGACAGCTCCGATTTCTTCGGCCTTTTCTCTGAGGATATCGAGATCCTCACCAAACAGCTTGACCGCCACCTGTGCCTTTATTCCTGAGAGGAGTTCATCAAAGGCATTCTGAACAGGCTGGGTAAAATTTACCTGGATGCCCGGGTAGGAAGAGAGCTCTCTGCTCAACGCTTCTACGAGTTCCTGCTTGTTCTTGAAGGTGTTCCAGTCCCGAAACGGCTTGAGTCCTATATGGATTTCGGCATAGTTGACAGGATGAGGGTGGCTTCCTGCTTCCGGCCGGCCGATGCGAGAAATGGTTTCCGTCACCTGATCATGCGCCATAATTTCCTTTTCCAGTTTCATGACGGTCTCCGTGGCCTTCTCCAATGAGATAGAGGGCGCCATGGTCACCCCCACAAGGATTGAGCCCTCCTCCAGAGTGGGAATAAACTCGGTTCCGATCAGGGGGAGTATCCACAGGCTCACGATAAAGGCACCTGCCACAATAAAAATGACAAGACCTTTTCTCTTTAACGCCCGGGTGAGAACGGACCGGTAAACCCTCTTAAGCTTTCTCATAAGCCAGATCTCTTGACCTGTCCCCTGCTTAAGGATGTAAGAAGACAGGACAGGTGCGACAATCAGGGCAGAGAGAATTGAACCGAAAAGGGCAAAACAGATCGTAAACGCCAGGGGGGAAAACATCTTCCCTTCAACGCCTTCCAAGGTAAATATAGGGAGAAAAACAACGATAATGATGAGAACGGAAAAGAGGATCGGCCGATTCACCTCTCGTGCTGCATCCAGAATAATGGCGATCTTGTCTTCCTTTATGTCTCCACTGTTCCTGAGGCGGCGAAAGATGTTTTCCACCATCACGATTGCCCCATCCACCAGCATCCCGATAGCGATCGCTATGCCCCCGAGAGACATGAGATTAGCGGAAATCCCGAACACCCGCATCCCGATGATGGCAATCAGGGAACAGAGAGGTAATGAAAGGGCGACAATAAAGGCACATCTCAGGTTTCCTAAAAAAACCACAAGGGTCAGCACCACTAACAAAGCCCCCAGCGCCAATGCCTTCTTCACCGTCCACGTTGCCTGACGAACCAGTTCTGCCTGCTCATAGTAAGGAACCAGGGACACGCCATCCGGGAGGGAGGTCTGGACTTCCTGGACTTTTCGATAAAGCTGTTTGATGACCTCTGAACTGTTTTCTCCGAATAATTTGAGTACGATTCCGGATACGACTTCCTGCTCTCCATTCCGGGTGACCACACCACGGCGGATCTCATTCCCAAAACCCACCTCGGCTACATCTTTGATCCGGATGGGAACCCCCTCCTCCACCTTTATGGGAATGTTTCGGATGTCTTCAAGACCTCTCAGCAGGCCAATACCCCGCACTAAGAGTTCTTCGGAACCGAGCACCAGGAACTGTCCCCCGGCGTTCTTGTTGTTCTGCCTTACGGCTGATATGAGATCTTCAAGAGAGAGTCGATATTTGCGCAGGGCATAAGGGTTGACACGAATCTGGTACTGCAATACGTGGCCACCGATGGAGAGGATGTCCGTGACACCCGGAACGGTCTGCAGTTGAAATTTTACGACCCAGTCGTTGAGTTCTCTCAGATAGGTGTTAGGGTCTTTGCCACCCGTATCCACGTCTTTGTCGAGGGTAAGATAATAGATAAAAATCTGGCCCAGACCGGTGGATATAGGCCCTAATATGGGGGGTTCATCCATTCGAGGAAGCCCCGCCATGGTACTTGTTAGTCTCTCGGACACGAGTTGGCGGGCAAAATAGATATCCACATCATCTTTGAAGTATACGTATATCACTGCCATACCAAATGCTGACGTTGACTTGATCTGAGTCACGCCGGGCAACCCGTTCATAGCCGTTTCGATGGGGTATGTGATGAGACGTTCCACCTCCTCGGGCGCCATTCCGTGGGCTTCGGCAAAGACAGGTACCATAATCGGGGATATGTCCGGGAATGCGTCAACCGGCATCTTGGTATATAGATACCCCCCCAAACCGCAAAGAACGATCATCGCAATGATGACGATACCGCGAGCGCGAACAGATATTTCCACGAGTTTATTGATCATTTCCTTACTCCCTTAACACCAAGACCCCTGAACATAAGGCATACCCGAGCTCAGCCCCTAATGCCCGTGCCCGGCATGGGCCCCCAGATCACGCGTCATCATCACCGCCTTCAGTTCAAACCCCCCCTTTGCAACATATCGCTCACCCGCAAAAAGCCCTGAGAGAATCTCAACGTTTGACCCGTCTGATCGGCCAACT
>JAUWPC010000240.1 GCA_030611815.1 Desulfobacteraceae bacterium | reverse complement strand
TGAAAAGAGATGCACCATTTACAGGCACAGACCAGCCCAGTGCAAAGCCTTAGCCTGCTGGGATGAGAGCGAATTCATGCGGGTTTATGCCAAACCCAAGGCAGGCAGAAAAGAGATCATCCACGACCAGACCCTTTTGCGTCTGATAGACGAGCACGAAAAGAGATGTGCATACGCTCAACTTGAGCGCTATGTAAAGAAGATCGAGAGAGATGGAGAAAAGGCGGTTGAGAGAATCCTCGAGATATTAAAATTTGATCACGACATCAGATGGTTGATTCCGGAAAAATTAGGCGTTGACTCCGATGAAATGGACCTTATCCTTGGCCGACCGCTTACGGAGACCATCATCATGTTCGGCCTGAAGGTTGTCCGGGAACCGGATGGATCTTTTTTTCTTACAATGCTTGATCCCTCCCCCTGAATTTCATTTTAGATAGTGCCTGAACGAAACAACTCCCCTATTTCATAATCATAATCATAATCGTGATCTTACTCAAAACGATTATGATTATGATTACGATTAAGAGTATGAATCCACAACCAACACTGCCTATATTTGTGTGAGTTTTTATCCCGCCCTGCGGGACTAAAATCGTGCCTGAACAGGGTTTTCGGTCAGGCGTTAGATAAGCGCTCGATAAACAAAAAAAGGAGGCCTTAGATCTAAGGCCTCCTTTTTTAGTGTTAAATGTTATCAGCTTTAGAACAGGCCTTTTACCTCGCCGGTTGCGGTATCTACGTCAATACGCCTGAAGGCCGGATTGGAACTGGTGCCCGGCATCAGGCTGATGGTCCCGGCGCATGGGCAGAGGAACTTGGCGCCCGAGTAGATCAATATGTCCTGGATGGGGAGAGTCCAGCCCTTTGGGACGCCCTTGATTGTAGGGTCATGGGTGAGGCTCAGGTGTGTTTTTACCATCATGGTGGCGAAATCATCATACTTGGAGTCGCCCTCAAGCATCTTGGCCTTTGCCTCCGCATCCGAAGTCCAGGAAACACCGTCGGCGCCGTAGAGCTCTTTTGCGATTTTTTCCACGCGGTCGCGCAGTTTCATTTCAATGGGGTAGAGGAATTTAAAGTTGGTTTCTTCCTCACAGGCCTCTTTAACGGCCTCGGCAAACTCTACGGCGCCGTCGCCACCATCCGCCCAGTGGGTAGACTTGGCGCAGCGTGCCCCGGCCGCCTCGGCCGCCTTGCGGACGACTTCAACTTCGGCATCGGTATCCGTATGGAAGCAGTTGATGCAGACCACTGGATTGATGCCGGCCTTGCGGATCGAGTTGATATGGTGAACCATGTTCACGCATCCCTTTTCAAGCAGTTCCAGATTCTCCTGGGTGTATGCATCGTCAAGTGGGAGCCCTGCCACTACCTTTGGTCCGCCGCCATGCATCTTGAGTGCACGGATGGTAGAGGTCAACACCGAGACATGGGGCTTCAGGCCGCTGTAACGGCATTTCACGTTCCAGAACTTCTCAAATCCGATGTCAGCGCCGAACCCGCTTTCTGTAATATGATAGTCAAACAGCTTGAGACCCACGCGGTCGGCAATGATGGAAGACTGGCCCACTGCGATATTGGCAAAAGGCCCGGCATGCACCATGCAGGGCTGGTATTCGGCCGTGCACATGAGCGTGGGGTTGATGGTATTGCGCATCCATGCGGTCATGGCGCCACCGCACTCCAGGTCGCCCGTTGTTACAGCGTTGCCGGCCTTGTCAAACGCAACCGTGATGTTATCAAGACGTTCCCTCAAATCCGCCAGGTCCCTGATAATAGAAAGGATAGCCATACACTCGGAACCCACGGCAATCCCGAACTTGGACTGCATAGTGAATCCATCCATGCGGCCGCCAATGCCGATGATGATATTTCTCAAGGCCTGGGCGCAAAAGTCGATGATCCAGCCCAATTCCACCCGGGTGGGATCGATGTTGAGCCGGCGCATGCCGGTCAAGCGATTCAACTGCTCGTCATTATAGTTCCGCTCATGCTGCATACGGGCGGTCATGGCCACCATGGCCAGATTATGGGCGTTCATTATGTCATTGATATCGCCGGTAAGGCCCAGTGAAAACTCGGTCATGGGGATAAGGAGGGAATTTCCACCGCCGGCCGCGGTACCCTTGATGTTCATGGTGGGGCCGCCTGACGGCTGCCTGAGGGCGCCGCCCACATTCATGCCCAGCTTGCCCATGCCTTCCATTAGGCCGCAGGAAGTGGTGCTTTTCCCTTCACCCAACGGGGTCGGGGTAATGGCTGTTACCTCGATGTATTTTCCATCGGGTTTGTCTTTGAGCCGGTCGATGATCTTTAGAAAATCGAGTTTGGCTAATCTCCCCATTGCAAGGACCTCTTCCTTTTCAAGTCCCAGCTTCTCTCTCCACTCGTCCGGTGTGGGCATGTTCTTTTCTGCGGCTTCTGAAATCTGCCAGTCAGCCATTTCTACTGCGTTATAAGCCATTTTGTTCGTCCTCCTTAATAAATTGAAGTTTTTTGGTTCGGAATTATTATCCTTACCATGTTAATATACAAATAGCCTGTTAGGCGATTTTTTAGTGAACACCCTGCCTATCATAAAAAAAATAGGTCGTCAAGCACTCTTGTGAAATTTTGAACTTTCTCTTGATTGCAGGTCATCACCCGGGTATGATTCCGGAAAATGGGAGCCTGTTTGACGAAAATATTAGACAGGATGAACAGGATGAACAGGACAAAATTGAGGTAGCCGTTTACGGGTTCAAAGGTTAAGGGATGAGATAGCTTTCCTATTTCGTACTCTTAATCATAATCCTAATTTTACTCAACACGATTATGATTAAGAGTACGATTAAGATTATGATACGCCCATAAAAGGTCCTTTTTATGGGTGATTGCCAATTATCATGAAAATCCTGTAGATCCTGTCAAGAAAAATGAAAACGATTCGACAGCAACTTATTGAAATTTTGAGTGAAAGGGAAATGACGGCGATCGATCTTTCTGGGGATGTGGGAATCGGAGAAAAGGAGGTCTATGAGCATCTCCCCCATATTGCACTCTCTGTGGCTTCACAGGGAAAAAAGCTCGTCATCGAGCCATCCCGGTGCCTGAAATGCGGGTATGTTTTTGAAGAGCGGAAACGTTTTACCAAGCCGGGTAGGTGCCCGCAATGCAGGGAAACGCATATTCAAAGGCCCACTTTCAGAGTTTGTTCATGAAGTCGGCCTTTGGACAATATATCAAGCAGTTAACCATCTTTCAATTCAGGAGATATCATCATGTCAGAGAATCAGCATTTGGGCTTTGTCGGGGCGGGAAATATGGCAACCGCCCTTATCAAGGGGCTTATTGAAAGCGGTGTTTACGACCGTGAACATCTGTTAGCAGCCGATAAGGATGAAGACGCGTTGAAAAGGGTGTCCGGGAGCTTTGGTGTGAAATGTTATGAATCCAATTTCAAGGTAACATCAGAGAGCTCAATTGTGGTGCTCGCGGTAAAGCCGCAAAACATGAGGGAGGCCTTAGAGGAGATGAAGCGGGCGATCGGCGATCATCATTTGATCATTTCCATTGCTGCGGGGATACCGCTGAGAATGATTCGTGAGATCGTTGGACGGGAAATCCCGCTTATCCGGGTCATGCCCAACACCCCCGCCCTTGTTCAGAAGGGGGTGAGCGCGCTGGCGGCCGGGACCTTGGTGACAGCCGAGCATATGGATAGGGCCAAAGAAATTTTTGGGGCTGTTGGAGATACTGTTGTGGTGGAGGAGACTATGATGGATGCTGTAACCGCTCTGTCAGGGAGTGGTCCGGGGTATGTCTTCAGAATGATGGAGTGTATGGTCGACGCAGGGGTTGCTGTAGGCCTGGAAAGAGAGACATCTCTCAGGCTCGTGGTTCAGACCTTCATAGGGGCAGCCCATCTGGCAAATGAATCTGATGAGTCCCTGTCTAAGCTGCGTCAGATGGTAACATCGCCCGGCGGGACAACAGCGGCAGGCTTGGCCGTGTTTGACGAGAAGGGCCTGAAAGAGATAACCATGAAGGCGATTGACGCTGCGTGCAAAAGGTCTTTGGAATTGGGGAAAAACTATTGAGAAAACCCGTTAACGGTTACCTGAAACCTATGCATCCGGGTCTTTTACCCCATGGAACATAAGTTTAAAAGCAGTGCCTCCTGATTGGGCACATTGCTCTTCGCTCTGTACATAAGGGCATTTTGATATTACCCCGGGGCAGGAGTCCATTTCTCCCGGGATGTGTCCACATCTGGCGCTTTCAAGTTCTGTCCTGAACCGATAAACCTCTGCGAATATTTTGAGCCTTAACAGTTCCAGGCCCTTCCCGCCTGCATCAAAGTCAAATGGCTTCTTAGTGGAATAAAGGTCAGTTTCTTTGGCATGGTAAAAGCCTCCGAAAATCTGGCTTTGGCTTTCTTGGGTGATACCCACTCCTGTATCTTTGACCACAACTTCGACCGTATTAGATGAAGCCCCAAGGGAAACCAGAACCATCCCCCCGTCAGGTGTGTTTTCTATGGCGTTTTTGACAAGACTCATAAGGATCTTTTCAAACGCATCTTTATCAATCAGAATATATTGATCTTCCTTGATATCTGTGAGCAACCGGACATCCCTGCGGGATGAAAGCTCGTTTATTACGGCTATCATCCGTTCAATAGAAGATCCCATACTCAGTGTTTGCACATTTGTTGTCCTGTGAGGAAAGAGCTTTTTAACCATCTCCTTAAGGGCCTGAAGGGTATGGGCATGAACAGGTTGATCCTCCACAAGCAATTCCAGGAGATCCAGGCTTTGTTCTATCCGGGGCCTTGGACTGTAATCACCTTTAAAGTCCTTTTGCCTTATAATATCTTCCACATCCGCCTGGATATCCTGCAATCTCTTCAGGTTTCTCTTGATCCTTTCAAAGGGTCTTTGATTTTCAGGTGTCTCCAATCTTTTCAATGAGGCGAGAACTATTGAAAGAGGAGTCCTTAACTCGTGAGAGAGATGATCCAGGACCCTGTGGCGTGCACGGTCCAGCGCCTTAAATTCTGTTATATCTTTGAATACTACCACGATACCTTCATTTTTCCATTTCCCCGATTCGAGGCGTAGAAACGACGTGGTTACTGCAAGGTCAAGACGTCGGCCGTCACTTCTCCTGAAAGCGACCTCTCTGTATAGCCTGGTCTCCTTATCCTGGATTCCACTGAGAAGTATATCGTTGAACGCATCATTTTCAGGTTCATCCATAAAAAGCTCTGCATAAGTCTTATCCCTAATTTCTTCAAACTTGAGGCCGAGAAGATCCAGGCCTGCCGGATTGATATGGGTGATATGGCCTTGAAAATCGAGGACCACTACCCCGTTACTCATACTTTCAATAATAACCGAAGAAAGAGTGTCATCCATGG
>JAUWPC010000146.1 GCA_030611815.1 Desulfobacteraceae bacterium | reverse complement strand
CCCCCATGGGTCTCCAGATCAAAGGACCCGCAGTAAAGGGCTTCTTTCAGTTCAGCCTGCATTATCTGGCTGTGCCACAGAACAGGCCGCTCTCCTCTCCAGCGTTCCTGCAAGAAGGCCCTGAGATCATCCAAACTCTCGGCCCCCTTCATCTGTCCTGTCTCCTGGAGAAAGGCAGAGACCCTTTTCCCGCAAAACGTCCCCTGGCAGGCCCCCTTCCCCACCCTGCTCCGGAGTCCCATGGCCTTCAGACTGAGATCTCCATTATGCTCATGGATAGAGTTGACAATACTCTCAATGGAGCTTTTGGGGAGGAGTTCACACTCGCAGAGGAGGGGGTCATCATGATTCTCTCTGAGCCATCTTTTTGGACCCAGGGCCGGCTCCGTCCACATGCCGGAAGGTGTGGAGGGGAGGGGTTCAGTGCGTGTAAGACACGGCGCATCCACACCCAGTCTCTCACACACCAGGTCTGTAGTCTTCTCCGCCATATACCGGTAAGTGGTCAGTTTTCCTGAGGGAACGGTTGCGAAATTCTCCAGCCCGTCATCTGTATGATCTAAGAGCATGAAACCCCGGCTCACAGAACGGTCATCAAGCATTGAATCCATTTTTAACAGGGGCCTTACACCTGCATATGACCTGATATAACGAATACCTCCCAATGCAGGTATCATCCTTGAACCCTCGTCCACGATCAGATCTACCTCTTCGATGCTGGGCCTGATCCGGTCTAAAGAATCGATCCTGATGGAGGTGGTACCCAAGAGGGAAACCGTGCCGCCGGGGACAAGGATGTCTCCGTCACCAGGGCTCCGCAGACGGTTAACAACCCGCC
Source organism: Desulfobacteraceae bacterium (assembly GCA_030611815.1). Classification (GTDB taxonomy): domain Bacteria; phylum Desulfobacterota; class DSM-4660; order Desulfatiglandales; family Desulfatiglandaceae; genus Desulfacyla. The sequence continues at coordinate 7,338 of JAUWPC010000146.1, read as the reverse complement.
CTGTAACCCTGTGGGCGGTCACAAGGAGTGTCCCCTTAGAATAGAGCATCTCGATAACTATTCCAGCTAAGGCCGCCACCTCCGTTACCCAGGCCCCGGCCGCGTTTATCACCTCTTCAGGTTCAACAAACATTTCCTTTCCGGTACTGGTATTGATCAGGCGGACGGTCTTTATGCGGTTATTCTCCTTTTCAAAACCTGTCACCTCTGTGTGGCAAAGAAGGTCGGCGCCCAGATCCTGGGCCTGGGCAATATTTTCAAGGGAAATCTTGAAAGGATCTATGGATGCATCATCCACAAGGTATGCGGCAATCACCTTGGGAGAAAGGGCAGGTTCCATCTCTCTGGCCTCTTTGGGATTGAGCCATTGGCATGGTATGCCGCACTTGGAGCAAAGCTGGGGGAAATCCGCGGCATATGTTTCATCATCTCCCTCAACGGCCACAAAAAGGCCGCCCGTATCTTCAATGCAGTGAGGTGCCACCCTCTTGAGTATTACATTCTCCATGTGGCACTCTCTTGCCGCGCCAGGATCAGTGGCAACGTAACGGCCCCCGCTGTGAAGAAGACCGTGGTTTCTGCCCGAGGCCCCCGCGTTGATATCACCCTTTTCTACGACAAGGGACTCAACACCGCGCAGCGCCAGATCCCTCGCGAGCCCGGTGCCCACAACGCCACCCCCGATGATGAGTGCCTGAGTACGCAATTGACCCCCTCTATTTTGAAGTAGTGATAACAGACAGCCCCTTTAGTCTATGCTGAACCCATGGGTATATAGTATTCTTTATTTTAACAATAAAGTGTTGTCAACAAAAAAGTTCCGTTGTTTACAGTTTTTTGGCATATGGTTTCGATACCGAAACAACTCGAAAGCAAAATAATTTTTTCGATGTCTATTAGGCGGTTTTATCCGACTAATAGCCAATAATTTTCGTTTGTGAAACTTTTTTATTCAGGAGCTTGATTATAATAATGTTTGTTGATACTATCTTATGAATGAACTATCCGCGATGGGCCCAACATCGTGCGCGAAAATCCAATAAGGGAGGTCCTGGAGTGTCAGGAAACAAAAAAAACGCGAATAACAGCGGAAAAGTCCGTGGAAAATCGGTCCTTCTCCGTCACAGGAAGATCGTTGAACTTGTCAAGTCCCTCGGATTTGTTTCCATCGAGTCCCTGTCCAAGAACTTTTCAGTAACCCCTCAAACCATTCGCCGGGACATCAATGAACTCACCGAGGCAGGACAGCTTCGCCGTTACCACGGGGGGGCCGGCCTCCCTTCCAGTGTGGAAAACGTGGCATATACCGCTCGTAAAGTCATCTGCCTGCCTGAAAAACGGCGTATTGCCCGGTTGCTGGCTAAACAGATCCCTGACTACGCGTCTCTCTTTATCGACATCGGAACCACCACGGAAGAAGTGGCAAATGCCCTGATTCATCACAAGGGTCTCAGGATCATCACCAATAACCTGAACGTGGCAACCATTTTGAGTGAAAATGAAAACTTTGAGGTCATTGTGGCCGGCGGTGTGTTGCGCAGCCGGGACCGGGGTATTACAGGGAAAGCAACAATTGACTTTATCCAGCAGTTTAAAGTCGATTTTGGTGTCATCAGTGTGAGCGGGATCGATTCGGATGGCTGCCTTCTCGATTTTGATTATCGGGAGGTTCGTGTAGGACAGACCATCATCTCAAATTCGCGAAAGGTCTTCCTTGTGGCGGATCACACCAAGTTCGGCAGGGAGGCGATGGTACGCCTCTGCAACATACGGGAAATTGACGCCCTCTTTACGGATCGAAGACCCCAGCCGAGCATGAGTAAGATGCTTTCCGAGGCCGACGTCACACTCCATGTGCCAAATGAGGAATCAGACGTCGATTAAGGATCTGAACCCGTGAACCCGTAAATGCCTACAAATGTTTTTTCCTGACCTCGTACATCACGATGGCGGGAATGAAAAAGACCACATCGGCGATCATCTTTCCAATAAAGGTTCCCAAAACGAATTGTCCAATGATCTTCGGCATCAGGTACATGAAGAACGGCCGAACCGCCATGACATCCAGAATCTCAGATGGACCAAATTCGATAACCAGGTTTCGCAAATCCTTGAAATAAGCTACAAGGCCATAGCTTAGATCATGTTTTCTATGGTGCTTCAGGCTCTTTCTCACATCGTTGTAGGCGATGATGCCGTAAAAACTGATGGACGCCATGGCCGACCCCCCAAAGGCCGCTATCACATTGTCTCCGGTGGTTCGGTAAATGAACCATGCCGTGGCCAGAGACAACACGGTACTCAAGATTTCGGCCAGCAGGTACCGCCTCAACCATTCCTTTATCTTTTTTTTCACTTTCTTATTTCGCCAGGGGTTCTTCTTTACCGGCGGCCTTGACCCAGCCGGGTTTTCTCAACCCATAGATCACAAAGGCCGCGCCGCACATGACCAGGATGCCGAGGATCAGGAATGATTCATAGAATAGAAGATTACCCGTCTCCAGTTGAGACGGGGGGAAAAAACCGACAAACAGGGTAAACAACCCGCCCGATAAGCCCAATACGGCCACCAGCCACATGCCGAAATTGCCCCAGGGGATACGGTAGGGACGATGGACATCCGGCCGCTTGTATCGCAAGACCAGAGCGGACACAAACATGAGCAGGTACATGATCAGGTAAAGCTGGGCCGTAAGGGCGGTGAGAATCCAGTAGGCGCTGCTCACAGTGGGCATCAGCAGGAATATAAAAACCAGGCCGGTCACCACCAGGGCCTGGAGGAACAGGATGTTCACGGGGACATCGCCATGGATCTGGCGTTGAAGGATGGGCGGGAGCAGGCCGTGCCGGGCCGACACCAGCAACCCCTTGCTGGGACCGATAATCCAGGCGGCCACCTCTCCCAGGGAGCCCGCCACAACAAGCAGAGCCACAATAGGCATCAGCCAGAGCAGGTGATGGGCGGCAAAAAACTTGTCAAAGGCCTCCATGAGTCCGGCCACCAGGCTGATATCCTTCTGGGGCACCACAAAGGAAATGGCCAGGGAACCCAGTATGATGGCGGTGATGGAAACAAACACGGAAAGGAAAATTGCCTTTGGAAAAGAGCTTTTGGGATTTTTTACCCCGGAGGCATGGGCCGCGGAGACCTCGATCCCGGAAACGATGACCAGGGCCCCGGCGAGGAATACAAAGCTGTCCATGCGGCTGAAATCCGGGATGAGGGAAGCCACTGAAAAATGGATCTGGGAAGCGTTGCCGCCTAAGATCCAGCTAAATCCCATAAAAATGATCAGGCCAGTGACGATCAGGGTGCTGATCACCCCTAAGGTGCTGATCCAGGCGGAGGTTTTCATACCATGCAGGTTGGCGAAGGTACCGCCCCAGTAAACCACCAGCACCACCACTAAGGTGTAGACTTTGTTGTTGGCCAGCTCTGGTGAAAAGGCATAGGCTAAGGTGGCCGCGATAAAGGAGAGCACCGTGGGAAACCAGATGACATTTTCGCTCCATTGCAGCCAGATGGCCAGAAACGCCCACCGTTGTCCTAAGGCCTCATTAACCCAGACATAGACCCCTCCATCTCCCTTGGGCGGCCATGTGGAAGACAGTTCCGCGGTGACAAGGGAAATGGGAATGAGAAAAAAGGCAGCGGAAATGGCCATAAAGGTAATGGCGCGAAACCCCTCCTCCGCCATGAGAGGAAGCCCCCTCACAGAGTAGATGATGGCCAGGTTGATCATGGCCAGGGATACCCACCCGATAGTCCCTTTGCCGGCAGTCATCGGCGTCCCGCGCTCCCTTTGGCCAGAAACCTCTTGAGATCCCGTGTCTAAAGGCTTATCCATGTTTATGCCTTTCCCTGTCGATGTCCTTTGACTGAATTGATGGTCTCGTAAAAAGTCAAAAAGTACACAATCTGGAGTACTGTCTTTAACTCTAAGTTCTTATAATAATTCGAAATAGCCCGCAAAAAGGACTTCTTGCGGGCGTATCATAATCTTAATCGTACTCTTAATCATAATCGTTTTGAGTAAGATTACGATTATGATTAAGATTATGAAATAGGGAAGTTATTTCGTCCAGGCACGAATTACACCCTTTAAAGCCGGTTGACTACCGCTCCCAGTCGAAGTTCCACCGCATGGTAAACTGAAGTCGGTGGTTCTGGCCCGTAGTGCTCCCGTACACCGCCGTATAGTCCGTAATGGTACGATGACCGAACATATATTCCAGTCCCACGTCAAAGGGAGGCCAGGGGCTCCATATCAGGTTCATGGAGGCGTACTGGGTCTGTTTGTAGGTTCCCTGGTCGGCAGTTTGGGGCTGACGGTCGAAGTCGCTGTCCAGGCGCACAAGCCCGTAGGTGGCCGTTGACCGAAGGGATTTTGACCACCAGTGCTGATAGGCCGCCCACACTCCGAAGGCCGGGATAGCCTTGAGGTTTTGATTGGCAGTGGGAGCTGCGTCCAGCCCCAAACCCGCTGTGTCCTGGATGTAGGCCCCGAGGGCATTCCCATACAGACCGCCTATTATGACGCTGTCGTTCTTCCACGTATCTATGCTTCCGCTTAATATCACTCCCCATCCGTTCACCGGCTGGTCGTATCCCGGTCCCTCGGCCCTCAGCCGGCGATATAGCCCCCCAAGCTCTATCTGCGCCCAGTCAGGCTCGTAACTCAATTTTCCGATCACCGCCGGGAATTGGTCCGTAGTAACAGATGACATTTTAGCCGGTAGTGTGATCTCCCCCGGGGCGTCCTCCACACCGATGGTAAAGAAAAGCTCCCGCTTCTTTGCATCTAACTGCAGGGGGATTTTCAAGCTCGCCTGGGTGAAACGCACTTCAGGAATAATGTTGGGACCCTCAAAGTCGAGGGTGTCCGGTATAGAAGCCTGATTAAGCCATAGGGTGTAGTCCAGACCCGCCTTCAGCCACCCCCACTCTCCATAAGCCTTGTAGATCTGGAATTCGGTTGCAGTCGTGGAACCAAAAAGGTTCACATCCGCATAAACCTTCAAAGGACCCCATGGTGTGTCAGTCTCGGCCCAGCCGCTCAGGCGACTCTGGTTGGGACTGAAACCGGTTCTGTTTGTGAGCTCAGCAGCGGGTCCCCCAACCGGGATGTTTCCGGTAATGAACTCCCGCTCTACGCTCCCGCCGGGCGTTAGTCCCACCGCATTGAAATCGTGGATCACGTCGACCTGGATGGCCCCCGCAATGCCCACCCTAACCTCCTGTCCGCCGATCTCAAGGGGCGCCGGGGCTTTGGCGCCGGCCTTTGCCACAACCGGTTCCTGAGTCTCGGGCGGGGCCTTAACCGCGGCCTTGATCTTAGGATGAGATGTCTTGGCGGGGATTCTTTTCGCTGGCTCGGGTTCCACTGTCTTAACTGTTGGGGAGACTCTCGCCCCGGGTTTTACCCTGTCCGCCTCAAGCTGCTGTATCCGTTTCTGGATCTCGAGCACCATCTTTTTAAGTGCCTTGATTTCGTCCTGCATGGCGCTGTCTGAAACCTCGGCCGCGGAAACACTTATCGCAAAGGCCCCAAGAATTGCGGGGATCAAAAAACAGAATCGAAACATCTTGACTTTCATGGAAACGCCTCCCGGATTAGGCTTCGTACTTTCGGCCATTTTCCGCTTGAATTCCGCGCGGTCCTTGCCCGCGTTAAGCGGCTTCTTCTTTTTCTGTGAAAAGCATTGCGTAGACGGCCATTATAATCATAACCAAGGCGATGACCAGCCAGAGTTCATCAAGCGTGGCCGATGCAAAGGCGGACATGATGAAAATGGATGACATGAGCACAATGATTTTAGTGCTGATGGATTTTGACCCTGTGGCCTTGTCTTTTTTCAGCAGGCCAATGCCTGACCAGAAGTAGGGGAAGAGAAGCAAAAGGACTGAGATGGTTACGGTGATGTTGAATGCGGCGGCGACGTTGCTGCCAAGCATCATGAGTATCAGTTCAACCACGGTCATGATAACACCGTTGATGACGAGACCTTTGCTGTTGATCCCATGTTTGTTGGTATAGGAGTAGGCCTTGGGGAGGAATCCGTTGTCGGCACTGGTTTTGGCGGCACTGGCGGATGAGAGATTCCAGACAAGGAAGCTGGCGATACAGGCAATGGCCATCACTGCGGAAACCACGTCGGCTATGATTTTTGAGTGGCAGATGTGCTGCATGACTAATGCAAATGAGGCCGGTGCGTTCTGAATTTCTTTGGCTGGGAATATTCCTTCAATTACGGTGGTGGAAGCGATGTAGATAATTGCCACGATAATAAAGCCGACGATGGTTGCAATGGGAACAATCTTTTTCGGATTGCGAATGTGTTCATTGTTTGTAGCGACGCTTTCCACTCCGACATAGGCAAAGATCAATATGGCGAATCCGGACATTATGGCCTTACCGGCAGGGTCACCCGAGACGTTCCAGTTCTGTTTGAACAGGGTGGGATCAAAATCCAGCCATCCGGCAGTGCCAGTGATGATTACCGAAATAAGAAGTAAGGTTACGGTGCTGGATACCACTTTGGTGATGATGCCGACCCCGCGAAGGGACAAGGCAACAAACAGCCAGATGAGTATAATGACGGTGATGCCAAGCGCAATGGGATGATTGAGTTCGGGGACAAACAGGGCCAGATAGCCCAGGCCCGCAATCAGAATGGATACGTTGGAGATCAGGTTCCCATAGACGTAAAAGAAACCGCTCTTTGCCCCGAGAACCGGGCTTACATAAGTTGCCAGTGCGGTCGGGCTGGGGTCATCAAAAAGGGTGCCCGCACGAACATATACCAGGGTCAGAAACAGGGCTCCTATGGTGACCAGCATAAATGAAATCAGGGTGATCGAACCGGTGGCTGCTAATTGCTGTGGCAAAGCGATTACGCCACTTCCGGCCAGGCTCGATACAATCAGAAAAACAGCACCTATTAATCCCAGTTTTTTTGTCTCATCTGCCATGTTATCCTCCCTATGTTACTGACCTCGTTAAGTGGTTGAGTAGAGACAAATGGCTTTGCCTGAGAGGATTGCCTTGGAGTATTGGAGTGTTGGAGTACTGGATTATTGGAAAAACCATAAGCGCCCGTGAGTCTCAGGAACTGGGTTAGCCTATTACCTCCATACGTGACCAGGCAACCCTTTCATCACTCCATCACTCCAGAACTCCATCACTCCATGAGCCATTGAAATACTATCAAACTAAATCCCCTTTAGGGATAACCAAAGCCGGGTTTTCTGTGCCCAGATCTTTACTTCTGTTTTACGCACAATGTTCTGAAAAACTTCTTTCCATCCCGTTCGGTTCTCTCCACACCGTGGATCTC
>JAUWPC010000269.1 GCA_030611815.1 Desulfobacteraceae bacterium | reverse complement strand
ATGTTCCAGAACCATATGATGCAACTCCTCGCCCTGACGGCCATGGACCCCCCTTCCCTGTTCCAGGCCGATCGGGTCCGCGACGAGAAGGTTAAGGTGTATAGGACTATCAGGCCTTTTCCCACCGCTGATCTAAAAGATTACCTGGTCCTTGGGCAATACAGCGCCGGCACCATTGATGGAAAGAGGGTCCCGGCCTATCGCTATGAACCTGGCGTCAATCCTGAATCCCTGACTCCTACATTCGCAATGATGAAGGTTTTCTTAGACAACTGGCGCTGGCAGGGCGTGCCCTTTTTCCTCACATCGGGGAAGAGACTGGCCAAAAAACGCACCAAAATAGTTATCCAGTTTAAAGAGGTCCCCCATTCCATGTTTCGCCAGACGCTCGGGGAGCAGATCACTCCCAATCGACTCATTCTCGGTATCTACCCGGATGAAAAAATATCATTGACCTTTCAGACAAAGAACCCCGGCGCCAGGGTCTGTTTAAGGTCGGTGACAATGGATTTTAATTATAACCAGAACTATATCGGTCCCGTGCTGGATGCCTATGAAAAAGTACTGTTAGATGTGATGTTGGGGGATCACATGCTCTTTTGGCGGCAGGACGGCGTTGAACTTTGCTGGTCTTTTCTGACGCCTATTTTGGAGGGATGTGAAACATGCGATGATCGGTCAAAATTGCTTTTGCCGTATGAGTCAGGTAGCTGGGGCCCAGAGGCTGTTAAGGAGCTAAAGTAAAACAAATATTGAGAAGGAGGGATTTTTCAATGGAGACTTATTACAAACCTGAAGACCTTCCAAAGTTTGAAGAGATCGGGAAGGAAGCACCGGATTTAGCTGACAAATTTTTTGATTACTACGGGGCCGTATTTTCTGAAGGAGAACTGACAGAAAGGGAGAAGTCTCTCATTGCCCTTGCCGTGGCCCACACTATCCAGTGTCCTTACTGCATTGATGCCTTTACGCAATCCTGTCTGGAAAAAGGATCTAATGTGGCTGAGATGACCGAGGCGATTCATGTGGTAACGGCTATCAGAGGTGGTGCGTCCCTTGTCCATGGTATTCAGATGCGTAATATCGTCGAGAAATTGTCTATGTAGGCGTTCACAGGTTCCCCCGCACTATGTGCGGGGATCTTCGACAGGGTTCTCGGTTACCAAAAAGGAGCACTAAGGAAGTAAAACAATGAATTCCGCACAGTCACAACAGGAAAAGGCAGTCGACTTGAAGAAAAAATCCATGACCATTGAGCCTTTTCGCCAGACCTTAGCCACGCACGGTCTTAAACTGGAACGTGATCAAACCACCACGTTACAGATTAATATGGGATTATTATGCAACCAGACATGCCGGCACTGTCATCTGAGCGCCGGGCCTGGCCGCAAGGAGAACATGAATTCCGAAACCGCGGATCAGATTGCAGATTATGCAAAAAGGTGTTCTTTTGAGGTCATAGACATCACAGGGGGAGCGCCTGAACTGAATCATAACCTTCCTAATCTCATTGAAAGACTCTCCTCCCTTGCCCCGAGAATCATGATCCGTTCTAACCTCTCTGCCCTGAATGACGGCAAGCGGGACCATCTGTTTGAGCTGTTCAAAGAATATGGTGTGGTAATTGTGGCCTCTTTCCCTTCCCTGAACCAAACCCAGACTGAATCGCAGCGCGGCCGGGGGACCTTCAGCATGAGTATCGCCGCACTAAGGAAGCTTAAAGTACTTGGGTATGGAGCGGACGGGTCCGGGCTGGAACTCAATCTGGTCTCCAATCCGACCGGTGCATTTCTCCCATCATCACAGCCTGAGACGGAAAAGCGATTCCACCAGGTTTTGTCAAAAAAGTGGGGGATCGTCTTTAATAATCTTTTTACTTTCGCAAACGTCCCCTTAGGAAGATTTCGCGATTGGCTTTTGAAATCCGGAAACATTGAAAAATATATGGAAAAACTCTCTTCTGGTTTTAATCCATGTGCAGTTGAAGGAGTCATGTGTCGGACAATGGTTTCAGTCTCCTGGGAAGGATATCTTTATGATTGCGATTTCAATTTAGCAAGAGGTCTACCCATGGGAGGGAGGAAGATTCATATCACTGAAATGGCTGGCGCCCCAGAATCAGGCAGCCCTATTGCAGGAGCCGACCACTGTTATACCTGTACAGCAGGAACAGGGTTTACCTGAGGCGGGGCTATAAAAACCTGAGTCCAGGTTAGGAATTAGGGAGTTCAATATGTTTGGAATAAGCAATAAATCCCTCTTTTTGTTACCTGCCCTGCTGCTGATACATAGCGATTCAGATGCTGAAACTAAACTTGATAAGGCGACCCTTGCCGGAGGTTGTTTCTGGTGTATGGAGCATCCTTTTGAAAATCAGGAAGGGGTTTTGGAAGTTGTATCAGGTTATACAAGCGGGCATGAAAAGGACCCGACATATGAGGAGGTTTCAAGTGGGCAGACCGGACATGTGGAGGCCGTCCAGGTAATTTTTGACCCCTCTAAAATAACTTATTCAGAGATCCTCGATCTGTTTTGGAGGCAGATTGACCCGACAGATCCAGGTGGGCAATTTGTGGACAGGGGCCCACACTACAGAACGGCAATTTTTTATCATAATGAAGAGCAAAGGGCTCTATCAGAGAAATCTAAGGCTGATCTTAATAATTCCGGAATATACGATAAGCCGATTGTTACAGAGATTATTAGGGCCTCCAAATTTTATCAGGCAGAGGGTTATCATCAGGATTACTACAAAAAAAATCCCATGGGATATAAACAATACAGACGCAGTTCCGGTCGCGATCAATACTTAACAAATGTATGGAAGGACAAAACTCGAATTGAAGGATCCAAGAATCATGACAAGAAATACAAGAAACTGTCTGAAGAGGAACTGAAGGTGAGATTGACCCCATTGCAATGCAAGGTGACCCAGGAGAATTCCACGGAAAGGCCATTTGCCAATGAATACTGGAATAACAAAAAAGAGGGGATCTATGTTGATATAGCCTCCGGGGAGCCTCTTTTTATCTCTATTGACAAGTTTGATTCCGGAACAGGATGGCCGAGCTTTTCAAAACCCCTTGAGCCGGAAAATATCGTTGAAATAGAAGATAGAACTCTTTTTACGAAAAGGACAGAAGTGAGAAGCAGACATGCTGATTCTCATCTCGGGCATCTGTTTCCTGACGGGCCTGAACCAACAGGACTCCGTTACTGCATCAACTCTGCCTCCCTTCGCTTTATTCAGAGGGAAGACCTGGAAAAGGAGGGGTACGGCGACTATAAAAAAATGTTTGAGAAATAGAGATCTAACCCGGATAAACCGGAATTGCGAATTGAGGAATTAATGTCCAATTTTCAAGTAAATTATGGATATGGTCTATTATAACAACAACTTAACGACTCAACTACTTAACCACTTAACGAGGTCTGAATAGGAGGGAGGGCAAAATGGAATTGACGGAAATTTACCAAAAAGGAGAAGCTGAACTCAGAAACCGTGACATTGGTTGGTTGCTGGATGGGGTGGAGACGGAGTTTGTCCTCTCCAACAACCGGCGTGTCCTTGATCGATACACCATCAGGCAGCGTTGTATTGACGGGGTCGAAGCTGAAACGGATTGCTCTGTTTTAGGCGTTAACTTGAATACCCCCATTATCATGTCTTCCATGACCATGCCTATCCCCGCGATAGTTGATGACGGTCTCATGGAAGTGGCAGAGGGCCTGAAAGCGGCGGGGAGCCTAATGTGGACCGGCACCCCCATACCCCAGGATCTGAAGGCGATTGCAGAAACAGGGGTCTCTTTAGCCGCAAATGTAAAGCCATTAAAAGACCGCCGGATGATGTTCAATGCTATCGATGAAATCCAGGCCGCCGGGGTCAACTGGCTCGGGATTGAAATCGATTCCGGCCAAGGGACCAAAGTACATGATAAACAGATGGCCTTTGACTGCTCCCCACTCTCTCTCGAAGAGCTCAAGGAGATTAGAAAGAAGGTATCCATTCCGTTGATTTTCAAGGGTGTACTGAGCAAGGAGGACGCAGAAAAATCGATGGAGGCGGGCGCTGATGCAATCTTCGTCTCCAATCATGGGGCACACACCCTGGATTATCTTCCCCATCCCTTCCAGGTCATGGATGAAATTGTCTCGGTTACAAAGGGCGAAACCGTAATCTTAGTGGATGGAGGATTCCGGCGTGGGAGTGATGCTTTTAAGGGCCTGGCATTCGGGGCCACACTGGTGGGCCTGGGAAGACCGATCCTTTACGGATTGGCCGCCAACAAGAATGAGGGTGTCAAAGAGGTTGTCCAACAGATGACACAAGAGATGAAACGGCTCATGTCCATGACCGGTTTTACTTCTCCGGGGAAAATAGGCCGCGATTCGCTTATTGAATATTACCGAAGCTTCGCGTCAAATCACCCTTGAAGCGTGACTTAGCGATGTCCTGCTTTAGCGGAAGATGCTGGTCGAGACGGCATTGTTGGGGCATCTCTTCTGGCGCAGACCATCCTATTCTCTTGGAATTAGCAGATGAAGAACGAAGCAGAGGGGAAAATCAAAAAAGTGCAACTTTTCAGACACCCAATAGGAGAAGGCTGCAAGATGTAAGTTTCTGTTTTCCCAAGGGAAGTCCGATTGCATGATGATAGGAACTGAACTGTGGAGTTTTCCAAGGCTCACATAGGTCACAAAAATAGCAGTATACTAAATCCAAAAGGTCTCTAATATTCATACTGAAGTGTTGGTTTTTTAAGGGTGATCAGGACAACCGGTAGGTACATCCTATGCGTTCTTGGCAACCC
>JAUWPC010000347.1 GCA_030611815.1 Desulfobacteraceae bacterium | reverse complement strand
TACTGGGTATTGGGTATTGTCAATCCCTCAATAAATCGCCTAACTCAATACAGGCATCCTCTAAGGTGAAGACATTGGTCTGAACGCTCTTCCCCATCTCTCGCAACTGCCACATAAGCTCGGTGACCTTAGGGATGCCCAGACCAAGTTCCTTAAGCCATTTAACTCTAAGGAAAACCTCTGCGGGTTTTTCCTTCAGCACGATCCGCCCTTCATCCATTACAAAAATTTCATCCGCCCTGGCGACCTCATCCATATCGTGCGTGACATGGATTATGGTAATGCCCTGTTCATTCAGTTTGTTTATGACATCAAGGACCCTTTTTTGTCCGGAAGGGTCAAGGTAGGTGGTAGGCTCGTCAAGGACGATATGTTTAGGCGCCATGGCCAGGACACCTGCTATTGCCACAAGTTGCTTTTCTCCATTGGAAAGGGTGTGCGGTGGACGCTTGGCATACTTCTTCATCCCAACGAGTTCAAGCGATTCTTCGACCCTTTTTTTTATTTCCGAGGGGGGCAGCCGCAAGTTGCCCGGACCAAAGGAGACGTCCTCTTCCACACTCATACCCACGATCTGGTTATCAGGATTTTGAAATACCATCCCTACCATCTGCCTGATCTTCTGGACAGCATCCGGGTCTTTCGTATTCATCCCTTCAACCCACACATCCCCCGTGGTTGGCAACAAGAGCCCGTCAAGGTGCCTTACAAGGGTGGTTTTCCCGCACCCATTTGATCCTATGACCCCCACATATGCCCCCGCTTCTATATCCACGGATATCCCATTGAGAACCCACTTTTCCTTCATGTCATATTGGAAGGCAAGGCCTTCTACGCTGATCATACTGTCATCCTCAGTTGACTTATAAACCCCATGCGATAAGGCTTGTTCTTTGGTCCTTGCAGGTACTTTGATTCAAGTGCCTAAAGTTGAGGAACTTCGTGTTATTTTTAAAAAGACTGACTTCATCCACTCAGCCTATTCATCCCAATTATCCCAGCATTCCAGTATCCAGTATCCCCCGCTAAAGCGGGACATCCTTCAATAAACAATCGTCAATCAACAATCAACAATCCCTACCCTCCCCCTTATCTTCACCACTATAAGAGCGGCTACCGCTATTTTGAGGGTATCTCCGATCAAAAAGGGAAGTACTCCCACGGTTATGGCTTTATCAATAGAGAGCTTTGCAATTAGGCTTAGCTGGATCACCCCAAAGAGGTAGATCACCACCGTGCCGATAACCATTGAGAATACAATCCAGATAAACCCGGGGTGCCTCCTTATTTCAACCAATTTGCCGATCACGTACGCCCCTGCAATAAAGCCGATCAGGTAACCTCCTGTAGGACCAAGCAAGACACCCAGGCCGGCCTTTCCACCGGCAAATACGGGGAAACCTATTATGCCTATAAGGAGATAAACCACCTGGCTCAATGCGCCCAAACGCCCACCCAAGAGTGCGGCTGCCAGGCTCAGAAATGCGGTTTGAAGGGTTATTGGCACGGGGGGCAGGGGTATCATAATATAGGCCCCTGCCGCGGTTACAGCGCCAAAAACAGACGCGTAGATCATGCCTCGTATTGACAACCCCTTGTTTTTCATATTGTTTCCTCACAGAAATGTAACGTCACCTGAAAGTATCCTGTGAAATGCCCCTTTTTTGTCTTTAAGGATCAAGACCCCTTCTTGATCAACATCCTGGACAACTCCAGTGTATCTTTTGTCGATCATCTCAACCATGATCCGTTTGCCGATAGTATTGGTCAACTCCTTCCAGCGCATCAGTATCGGCTCAAAGCCGGATTCTCTCAATATTCGGTAATATTTCTCTTGCCGTCGCAGATATTCTCTCACAATTCTTACCTTTGAAAACCGCTTTCCCGTCTCAATAAAAATGGATGTAGCTTTTTCTTCTATGTCATCAGGAAGGTGCGAATTGTTGACATTCATCCCGAGGCCAACCACGATATAATCTATAGCATCCATTTCAGCGCTTATCTCTGTAAGGATGCCCGCTATTTTTTTGTTCTTAACGAGAATATCGTTTGGCCACTTAATAGCGACTTCCAATGATGTCAGAGCAAGGAGGGCCTCGGCCGCTGAAATCGCTGTCACGAAGGTTATTCTCGGGGCTTCATTGGGAGGGATATTGGGCCTCAAGATAAGTGAGGCATAAATCCCGGCCTCTGATGGAGAAAACCAGGTCCTTCCTTTCCTCCCTCGTCCCTTTGTCTGGCTTTCAGATACGATCAGGGTCCCTTCTGGCGCACCTTGAATTGCTAATTCCTTTGCCCTCGCGTTGGTGGAGTCTGTTTCTCTGAAATGAATAATTTCCCCCCTGCCGAAGACCTCTGTGTCAAGCCCCTCACGAATCTCATTTGGCAAGAGCATTTCGGAAATCTTCGAAAGGGAATACCCTTTCTTGGGAGAGGATTCTATGACATAGCCCTCTTCTCTTAATTTACTGATATTCTTCCAGATGGCAGATCGGGTAATGCCGATCCTTCGACTCAACAATTCCCCGGAAACCCAGTCCCCTTTACACTCTTTGAGGTACCCCAATAATCTATCTTTTGTGCTCATGACTCGGTTCTTCTGATAAGCGTAGGAATTTGATGGCCCTGTTATAATCCAAAAAACAGGCGCCCTGATAACATTCTCTCGCCACATTGTCAACCAAATATTTCATCATGGTTGACATTTATTGAGATAGGAATGATATAGCCGCCCCGGTTAAATAAGTGCAAAAGAGATTTAACTGGGTAAACAAAAAGGCGCAAAATACGCAAAAAATGAGAGCTGCATACTGGAATATCGTAACCGTTCACGGGTTGCAGATAACCGCATTGTCTGATAAGTAGTGTCTGAATGAAAACTGTCTTTTTCGCCCATATCTGCGTCAGACTCAAATTTTAATCCTCGAAATACTCAATGTATTCCTGCGGTTAATCCCGCTCATAGCGGGACGTCTTCCTTGATCTGAACAAAAAATCCTAGTTTTCGTTCGGACACTATATACAGTCCTATCTCCTTGACATTTACCCTGAAATTAATGACCCTGAGTCAGGACAAGAACAGTCCAGCCCATGGCGGGATTGAGAGGGAAAGATGGAGGGACCTTCCGATGACCGAAAAACCCACATATGAAGAACTGGAGCAAAAGGTCAAGGACTTCGAAAAACAGCTCGCCAGGTTGAGGCAGTTGGGAACAGGCGTTAATCCTCAGTTGAGGACGTTGCTCGACTTTGCCCCTTATCCGATAGTGGTGTTTACCATGGATGGACTCGTATCGTATCTGAACCCCGCGTTTACCGAAATCTTCGGATGGACCCTCGATGAACTGGAGGGGAAAAAAATCCCCTATGTTCCGCCCGATCTGGAACAG
>JAUWPC010000291.1 GCA_030611815.1 Desulfobacteraceae bacterium | reverse complement strand
CGGGTTCAAAAGTTCAGAGGTTAAGGAAGGAGATAGCTGGTACCTTTCATAATCTTAATCATAATCCTAATCTTACTCAAAACGATTATGATTAAGAGTACGATTAAGATTATGATACGCCCGTAAAAAGTCCTATTTACGGACGTATCAAACTATAGTTCACTTCAATTGGCCTTCTCCACACCCATATCAAAGGCCTTTAAATTTGATTCCAAAAAGGCCTTTTTTGTGGAGGTTGAGAGCACCTTTTTCATCTCTTCGGCGCCGATCGGAATGGTCCCTGACCCGATCAGTGCGCCCAACATCACCATATTAAGGGCTAAAGGGTTTCCCACCTCTTCTGCGATCGCATTTCCATCAAAGGCAATAACCTTCTTGACCTTGCCTCGAATTAAACTAAGACTTTCATCCGGAGGAGGATAAGTCCCCTGGCCAATGGCAACGGTAAAGGGTGGAAGGGGATGTGTATTCGTAATAACAACAGTATCTTTATTACATTTCCCAAGGGCTCGCAGGGTCTCTAAGGGCTCAAATCCTATCAGCACGTCGGCCTCTGCGCTTGAGACAATGGGACTGGTAACATCGCCCAACAAAACCGCCGATTCCACAATCCCACCCCTTTGAGCCATACCATGAATTTCACTTACCACAGTGGGTATATTCATGGAGAGAGCAGCCTCTCCCAACAAACGTGAGGCCAAAAGGTTTCCCTGGCCTCCCACGGCGATGAATACTAATCGTTTTGTTTCCATAGAATCCTCCCTATTACTCTTTCAATGGTAGAATTGCATTTTCAGGACAAACCTGAGCGCAGACAGAACAGCCGATGCAGAGATTCTTGTCTATTTCGACCTGCTCACCTTCAATGTACATGGCCGGGCAGGCCAACAGGTTGATACAGTCCCGATGGTTTTTGCACTTGTTACGATTGATGTAGAAGGGCTTAGACTTCTTAAACTGCCCTGTGGCCTTTGCAAAGAGCGGGCAGAACTCCTGTGAAATGATGACTGACATACCGTCATATTCCATTGAAGCCTTAACTGCTTCGATGGTCTTTTTCAGCTTGAAAGGCTTGACAACATGAACATCTTCAACACCAAGTCCCCTCACTACATTTTCGATCGATATACGCGTCAGGTCAACACCCATCGGCGTCGTGTCCACACCGGGATGGATCTGGTGGCCTGTCATTGCGGTGGTTCCGTTATCTAAGATTACTAAGGTAAACTTATGGTTGTTATGGACCGCATTAACAAGCCCGGTAATGCCCGAGTGAAAAAAGGTGGAATCGCCGATAAATGACACGACTTTTTGATCTGTTGCCCTGGAAAAGCCGCAGCCGGAGCTGACAGAAGAGCCCATGCAGATAACAAAATCAGCCATGGAAATGGGGGGCAGAAGCCCTAAGGTATAACAGCCGATATCGGTCGGGTAAACAGTATCCGTGCCATAGACCTGCTTAACCGCATAGTAGGTTGCACGGTGGGGGCATCCTGCACAGAGATTAGGTGGCCTGCCCGGGAGTGCCGGGACATCTGAACTGTCGACCATTTCATAAGGCTTATAATCCACACCGAAGTATTGGGCGATCGCCTTGCGGACCATCCCGGGATCATACTCATAGAGTCGGGAAAAGGCCCCCTCCCCTTTCCCCTTGATCGTCACGGGAATACCGTTTTCCTGGGCCACGGCCTTCAGTTCATTTTCGTTAATAGGCTCCAATTCCTCTACTACCAGGACCTTGTCCACCCCTTTCAGGAACCTTGCGCAGAGTTCTTTGGGCATGGGCCATGAAAACCCTAATTTGAGGACGCTCACCTTATCCTTTATCCCCAAGTCAGAGATAGCGTCTTTCACATAATTAAAACTTGCCCCGTTTGCTACAATCCCCCATTTACCCTCACCGATGATCTCATTATATGAGCCGCTCTCAGATTTCTCGCTTGCTTGATCATATTTTTCCAACAGCAGCTTGTGAAGATTCCGGGCAACCGCCGGCACAGCCACAAAATGGAAGGGCTTTTTTTCAAAATGGGCCGATGTCTTGATCGGTTTTAACTCTCCAAGGCGGACGGCCCCTCTGATATGGGCCAATCTTGTGGTGGTCCTTATGATCACCGGGAGCCCTAATTCCTCTGACAGATCAAAGGCCTCCATGGTCATATCTTTCAGCTCCTGCGTGTTAGTCGGCTCTAACATCGGGAGGCCTGACAGCCGTGCGTAGTAGCGGTTGTCCTGTTCGTTCTGACTTGAAAAGAGTGAAGGATCATCTGCATTTATGATAACCATACCCCCCTTGATGCCCACATAGGCTAAGGTCATCAACGGGTCGGAGGCCACGTTCATGCCAACATGTTTCATAGTTACCATGGTCCTCAGGCCTGCAACAGCCGCGCCTGCTCCAACCTCCAAGGCCACCTTCTCATTTGTTGAGTATTCAAAGTAGAGATCACTTTCCTGACTGATTTTAAAGAAGTTTTCCGGAATCTCGGAGGAAGGCGTTCCCGGATAGCATGTGGTAAAAGATACCCCTGCTTCCAAAGCCCCCCTGGCAATCGCCTCGTTGCCTAAGAGAAGAATTTCTTCTCCAGGAGTGTCTGTCAATAGTTTGTGCATCTTTTTCCCTCCCGATTGGTAAAGGTTTATGTAGTTAGTGTCCTTCCAGAAATGAGATAGTTTTCGCAAGGTCAAGAAAGATGAGGGTTTTAACCACAGGAATACATTTAAGTATTTCGAGGATTAAAATCCGAATCTGACGAAGAGATTGCGGAAAATAGCCATTTATGGATGGGCACTAGTTATATCTTAAAGCTTTCAGCCATACCTGCGTATTTCTTTCTGAGTTTCGGCTTTTCTATCTTTCCCGTGGGATTCCTGGGGACATCGTCAAAGATGATCTTG
Source organism: Desulfobacteraceae bacterium (assembly GCA_030611815.1). Classification (GTDB taxonomy): domain Bacteria; phylum Desulfobacterota; class DSM-4660; order Desulfatiglandales; family Desulfatiglandaceae; genus Desulfacyla. Next base: position 1,560 of record JAUWPC010000291.1, on the reverse strand, counting down.
CGGGGCCTCTTATATCGAGGCAACCCCTCACAGTGATTGAGGACCTCTTCTTCACCCATCGAGGATCCTGGCTTGATCTTTATAACAGCAGTTACGATCTCGCCTAAACGTTCGTCAGGGATTCCTATGACGGCCACATCCTGCACCTTTTGATTCTCCATGATAAAATCTTCTATTTCCACAGGAAAGATATTTTCGCCGCCAGTAATTATTATATCTTTCTTCCGGTCCACAAGCCAGATGAATCCGTCTTCATCCTCCCGGGCCATATCACCGGTCAGAAGCCAGCCGTCAGTGAGAGTACTTTCTGTTGCTTCAGGGTTTTTATAATACTCCTTCATAACGCCAGGACCTTTGACCACAAGTTCTCCAGGTTCGCCCTTAGGCACTTCCCTGGAATCAAGATCCACGATCTTGAACTCCCAATCAAATCCAGGAAGCCCGATGGCCCCCACCTTATGGAGGTTCTCCATCCCCAAGTGAACACACCCTGGGCCGGTGGTTTCACTTAACCCGTAAGTTGTGTCGTAATCGTGATTGGGAAAGACTTTTTTCCAGTTTCTGATTAGACTTGGCGGCACAGGCTGGGCCCCGATATGCATCAACCGCCATTGGTCCAGATTGTAGTCATCTAAATTGATCTCACCATTCTCAATGGCAATAAGGATGTCCTGCGCCCATGGTACCAACAGCCAGACTATGGTAGCCTGCTCTTCAGATACGGCCTCTAAGATCCACTCCGGCTTGATCCCCTTCAGAATCACTCCCCTTGCCCCCACAATGAAATTGCCAAACCAGTGCATCTTGGCGCCTGTATGATACAGGGGGGGGATACATAGGAAATTATCATCGTGGGTTTGATTGTGATGCCGGTTTTCGACGACACAGGCAAATTCGAGGTTTTTGTGGGTCAGGAGGATCGGCTTTGGAGCTCCAGTGGTGCCGGATGTAAAATATAGAGCAGCTTCATCTAAGAGACCGATAGGAGTGTTGGGATCATCAGCCGAGCCTGTTTCGAGAAAGGCATTGAATGACTCGGCATAGTCCGGCCTCAGATGGTCAGGCCCCACAAACACGAAGTCCTTTATGGTCCCAAGGTCTTCCTTGATTGTGTCAATACGCTCCACAAACTCCTCTCCGAATATCATTGCCTTAGCCTCTGCAATATCTGCACAATATCGGATGTCATCAGATGTGAAGCGGAAATTAAGGGGAACGGCCCACGCGCCTGTCCTCAGTATCCCGAAATAAGCCGGAAGCCATTCGAGGCAGTTCATCATCAGATGGATGACCTTGTCTCCCTTTCTTATGCCCTTTTTGATCAAGGCAGTGGCGACCCGGTTGGCTATTTCATCGAATTCCTTCCAGGTGATTTCTACCCGTCTCTCCTTTGCAGGTTCCCTTTCAATAAGGGCAATCTCATCCCTATACATCCTGGCGTTCCTGGCCAGAATCTCAGTTATAATCATGATTTCCCTTCCCTAAGAGTTATATCTTAGACGTAAGGTGACTATAGAAAAGGAGCTTATGGGTGTCAAGAAAAAAGACCGGATCCGGTCC
>JAUWPC010000301.1 GCA_030611815.1 Desulfobacteraceae bacterium | reverse complement strand
ACTTTAAAGTCAGATCTGAGCTTTTCCAACCATTTCTTGTAAAAGGCTTCGTGCTTTTGGCGGATAAGTAGTGATTCTATTTCGTGAATAACTTCCGGAAGTCCTTTAACGCCAGCAGGCCTGCGAGACATTACCTCGAAGAGATGATAGCCAAAGGAGGTTTTGATAATAGGGCTGATTTTGCTACGCTGCATTGAAAAGAGGGCATTTTCCATCGATTCGTCTAAATCGCCCCGGGCTACCCAACCAACTTCGCCATGGGCCTCGGCCTCAGGGGCTATTGAATATTTCTTAGCAAGTTTTCCCATATCTTCCCCGGCATGGATGCGGTTGCGCAGGTTCTCTGCTTCTTTTTTTGATTTACAGACTATTTGCCGGAATCTTAACATCTCCGGGGATCTGAATTCATTTCTGTTCTTTTGGAAATAGATTTTTATCTCTTCATAACTGGGTGAGACGTTTTTTTCTAAAACCTGTTTCATAACCTTGCCTACAAGGAGCTGATTCCTCAAGCGATGCTCCCATAGCGCGCGGTCCACATATCCCTGAAGCAGCACTTTACGAAAGGCATCTTCTGAGTATTCCCTCTTGATCTCCTTTAAATTCCTCTGGAATTCTTTTTCAGAGATAGAGATATTATTTTGTTTCCCATATTCTATGATGAGATAGTAGTCTATGATCTGTTCTATTAGCTGGTTCTTTATCTCTTTCGCATGCTTAACCGGAACAGGGATACCGCCACCAATGAATTCCATCTCCTTCTTCAATGCGTCACAAGAGAGACGTTTCGAGCCTATAACCATTACCGGATCTTCCCCCTCATGATCAGACAGGCCGCAACCGAGAGGGAGAAAAATCAGGGTCCAACAAAAAAGACAATAAAGACCATGGGTCATGAACCTGATTTTTTTCCTAATCATACCGTGGGTCATTTGTTATTGTCCGGTTTTTGTTTGCAATTCCAACCCGCTCATTCCATAACCCCAAACTTGTTATATTAACAGTAAAGCTAAAAAATTTAAACATGTTTTTTTCGAGCCCCTAATGAGACACGCTCAATTTTCCAGGTGTCCCATTTGACCGTTCTGCTTTGAAATCAAGCATTTTCACTACCTGTTCTATCTTGGGAAAATCGCCCGGGAAAGAGAACGTGCCGGCGTAGATTTTCAGCTTGTTGTTGGGTAAAAGCCGGAATCTGTTAGGCCTGGCACTTATCAGCCGGACCAGATCTTCGGCATCTACGCGCGTTTCCTCGGGCAAGGTTAAAGTAAGGCTGTTACGTCCCATGTCTAATTTGCTGATTCGAAGTCTTTTCAATAACAGCCGGATCGACATCAAACCGAAGAGATTGACGACCTCCTTTGTCGGGGAACCGAAACGATCGCGGATTTCTTCGGTGATCTCTTCCAATTCTGACTTCTCAAGAAGGTTAGAAAGCCTGCGGTATAGATTTAACCTGACATCTGTGTCCATAATATAACTCTCTGGCAGGTATGAGGGGATATCTATATTGATTTCCGGGTTTATATCATCCTCCCATTCCTCACCTTTTAATTCAGTAACGGCTCGCTCGATGAGTTTGACATATAGCTCATATCCAACCGCTGAAATATGCCCCGACTGGGAAAACCCGAGGATATTGCCCCCACCCCGGATCCTGAGGTCGTGCATAGCGAGGTTAAAGCCGGCGCCTAAGCTGGAAAAATCCATGAGGGCCTTTAGCCGCTTTTCCGCGTCTCTTGTGAGAACTGAGTCATTTGAAATGATTAAATAGGCATATGCCTTTTCTTTGGCCCGTCCCACCCTTCCCCTTAACTGATAAATTTGAGCCAGGCCGAGGCGATCCGCCTGGTTGATGATGATGGTGTTGGCAGAAGGAATATCAAGACCCGATTCGATTATGGTTGTACAGACGAGGAGATCGATTTCCTTTTGTAGGAATCTCATCATGGTCTCTTCCAGCTCTCTTGACTTCATCTGGCCGTGGGCCACTGCAATACGTGCTTGGGGAACCATCCTCCTCAGTTGATCAGCCGCATGGTCGATGGTGCGCACCCTGTTGTGGACAAAGAAGGTCTGTCCCCCCCTCTCCAATTCAGACTCTATAGCACGGGTAATTAGAGGCTCATCATAGGGTGAGAGATACGTCTCAATGGCGAGTCTGCCCTGCGGCGGGGTCTCGATGATGCTCAGGTCTCTAACGCCTATCATAGACATCTGGAGTGTCCTTGGAACCGGGGTGGCGGTTATGGCCAGCACGTCCACCAAGGAGCGGTACCTCTTTAGTGTTTCTTTTTGCCTGACACCAAACCGCTGTTCTTCGTCAATAATCAGGAGTCCCAAATCAGCGAATTTCACATCCCTCTGAAGGATCCTGTGTGTGCCGATCAGCACGTTTATCCTGCCGGATCTCAGTTTGCCGATAACCTCAGCCTGCTGAGCCCTGGTCTTAAAGCGGCTGAGAACCCCAACTTCAATGGAATAAGGAGCCATCCTCTTCTTAAAGGTCTCCAAGTGTTGCTCGGCTAAGACCGTCGTGGGTACAAGGAAAGCTACCTGTTTTCCATCCGCTACAATCTTGAATGCGGCTCGAATCGCTACCTCAGTCTTCCCGAAACCCACGTCTCCACATATAAGACGATCCATCGGTTGTTCCGAAGCTAAGTCCTCTAAGACATCTTCAATCGCTTTGATCTGGTCATCGGTTTCTTCATGTTCAAATGTGGACTCGAATTCGCGGTAGTAATGGTCAGGAGGAGAAAATGCGTGTCCTTTTCGATATTTTCTCAGGGCATAGAGCTCTACAAGTTGTTTGGCGATTTTCTTGACCGATTTTTTGGCCTTCTGCTTTGCTATGTTCCACGAGTGGCCCCCTAACTGATCCAGCTTTGGGTTTCTTTCACCGGCCCCGGCATATTTCTGTAGAATGCTGACTCGGTCAGCCGGGATATAAAGCTTCGAATTATTGGCATATTCCAAAATGATGAAATCATTCATCTTATTGGCGATCTCCATTGCCGAGAGCCCGCCATACCGGCCGATTCCGTGATCCTCATGCACAACAAGGTCTCCTGCTTTGAGCTGGCTGAAGCTGGACCACGAAAGCGCGCCTTTGCGCCCGGTTTTTCTCTGTCTTCGCATGGCCCTCTTAGGACCGAATATTTCATCTTCGCTGACCAGATAAAGACCTATGTCCGGCCAGGTAAAGCCCTGCGGGAGTCTACCCAAACAGAGACTCAGCCCCGGCGTTTCAGGGACCTTATCCCAGCCCTGGGCTACGCTTGCCACCTGAACATCATAATTTGCCAAGATTTCTCTTAAACGGTTGGCTTGCTGCTCCGTACTGCAGGTTATTACGACCCTTGCTCGGTTTTGAAGCCACGATGCGATTCTGTTGGCAAATGGGGCCATGGATACCCTGCCCCTGTTGGCGAGCCTGACCTCCAGGTCGTCCTCCAACTGGAAATGGCCTCGGATCTCTATGGTCTCTGTGGTTTTTCCGGGCACTCCCTCCTTACGCAGGTTCAATTCACCTATCTCGATCCGTTGATACTTTTCAAACTGCTGTACGATTTCCTCGAAGGGGACAAAGACACCGTCAATATCAGGAAAGGGCGCGCCTTTCCCTGCCGATTCTTCCCGGAATCTCTCTTCGTCTCTATGAAATTTCTTCTCTATCTTCCGGCCGTCAGATTCCATACGGTGCGGATCAAAAAGGGTGATGATCCCGTTTTCAGGGAGATATTCGAACAGCGTGTCGAGATGGGGATAAAAATGATTGAGCCAGGCCTCCTGCCCAGGGAAACCTGTCCCGTCTTCCGGCTGTCTTGGGAGCCTCCCCATGGACCTGGCCTGCTTAACGCCCTCTTCATCCATTATAATTTCCACGGCAGGAAGAAGAATCATTTCTCTTGAATGGTTCTGTGATCGCTGGCTGATAGGATCGAATTGACGAATCGATTCGAGCCGGTCCCCCCAAAACTCCAGGCGGAGAGGGAGGGGGTAAAGGGGTGAGAATATGTCGATAACACCCCCCCGAACAGAATAATCTCCCCTTTCTTCCACTAATGATGTGCGTTGATAGCCGTTGGTTTCGAGCTTTGCGAGTAAGAGGCCTCTCTCTACATCCTCTCCCGCTTCGAGGGATTCTAAAGAACTGAGGAGCGATTTCTTTGGCATGACCCTGAAGCAAATCGCTTCGAGAGAGGTAATGACAACAGGGTTTTTGTCAGACATCAGGGCATAGAGTGCATTGATTCGTCTGGTGACCAATTCCCGGTGCGGGCTGAGCCCGGTCAGGGGGGACATGTCATAGGGAAAGAACT
>JAUWPC010000176.1 GCA_030611815.1 Desulfobacteraceae bacterium | reverse complement strand
CGTTCAGTAGATAATGCCATTATTATTCCCTCCTATCTCGCATGTCTGGATCGGTAGTCATTGATGTCACGGTCCCATCCGCCGGGCACGTCTTCTTCTTTCCAGAAGATATATGGGTTGCTCCTCGGCTCTTACACCATCTGCGGCATGGGCGGGATCCCCAGGACCTTAAGCAGCTTGGAAACGCCCTGGCGCTGGATAAGCTCGCCGAGACGTTCGCGGTTCTTCCCTTCTTCCGGCCACCATTCCCAGATCTTTTCCACGCCCTCTTTGATGTTTTCGTAAGGGGGCTCACACTCCATAAAAGGGATGGTCAGCAGAGACATCTGTGCACCGTCAAGGATAGGTGCCTTGGCGCCGAACAGGATGCTGACGCCGGTCTCGACACCAGGCTTCAGTGCCCTCGGCATGGTGTTGATGCAGTGCATGCAGCGGGTACATTCCTTATTGTCGATCATGAGCTTGCCATCTTCCATCCACATGCATTTGGTGGGACAGAGATTGATGACCTCTTTTTCAATATCAAATTTGCCCCAGTCCTTGCCGGCATGGGCCCCTGCGTTGGGTGGAAATTCACCACCAATATATGCCTGGACTGCCTCCTGATCGATCCGGATATCGTCTCTCCATGTGCCTATAAAGGACATATCTGACCGGGCTATAGAGGCAACGCAACCATTGGGGCATCCATCAAATTTGAATTTGAATTTGTATGGGAATGCCGGGCGGTGCAATTCGTCCTGGTAGTAGTGGGTCAGTTCGTAGCACATAGCCTGGGTATCGATGCAGGACCACTCACAACGGGCCTTACCTATACAGCAGGCAGGTGTACGTAGGTTTGATCCGGAACCACCTAAATCCTGCTGGAGTACATGGCCCAGCTCATAGAAGATAGGCTCTAACTGCTCGGTAAACGTTCCGATGCAGATGATATCCCCTGTGGAGCCGTGCAGATTCATCATGCCGCTGCCCCTGTACTCCCAGAGGTCACAGATGCACCTGAGATAGTCAGAGGAATAAAACTTGCTGGCGGGCTGGTTGATACGCATGGTGTGAAAGTGCGCAATTGAAGGGAATCTCTCCTGCAGATCTGAATACCGGCCGATGACGCCGCCGCCATAACCGAAAACGCCGACGATCCCGCCATGCTTCCAGTGGGTCTCACCCTCATCAAAGGAGACCTGGAGCTGTCCCATCATGTCCTCAACCACGTCTCTCTCGATCATCATCCGGTCGTCGGCCAGGTTCCTTCGGTGAAGGGCCTCCCTCTTACAGTCAGCCACGAAGCTGGGCCAGGGCCCTTTTTCCAGCTCGTCCAGATCGGGAATGTCATGCTTGCATTTGAATTCTTTAAGCTCCTCATCCGTGTAGTTTTTCAACTCCTCATCCGTGTAGATTCGAAGCTCGTCGTATTTCAACACTTTCTGTTCTTCATTTGGTTCAAAAGCCATTATGTACGCCTCCTTTTGCTATTTGCGGAAAAGTATATTTTAAGGAGTAAACCTTAAAAAATATTATATACTTGCCTTCACCTCCTCCCTTAAATGATTATACTTGGCTAAATAATTCTGTAATTTTTGACCTTTATCAATCGTGTATCAATTGTTCGTGATCTCTAAGAGTTATCATGTTTAAGTTCGATAACTATGTGAAAATTTTAATTAGTTAGATTTTCAAATAATCAAACATCAGTTTATAATCAAACGGCTCATAGGATGTCAACAAAAAAACTGGGGGAATGGATAACTTTTTTTGTTGACAATCTTGCCAGTCCGTGATCCTTATTTCGAAAAATCCTGCGGACATCGAGGTGCAATCAGCAGGTATAATTATTTAAAAAAAGGGAGCTTTTTATATTATGCGTCCCCGTGTTATCATCGCCGCGCTGAAGGGAGGGGCAGGCAAGACCATCCTTTCCTTAGGGCTTGTTTCTGCATGGCGGGAAAAGGGATATTGCATTGCCCCATTTAAAAAGGGGCCGGATTTTATAGACGCCGGATGGCTCGCCTTTGCCGCTGATCGGCCATGTTATAATCTTGATCCTTTTTTGATGAATGATGCGCAGATCCTGAGGTCTTTTCTCCATCGTTCAGACGGGGTTGACCTTTCACTCATAGAGGGGAACAGGGGTCTTTATGACGGTCTCGACTTAGATGGTTGTTGCAGCACTGCCGAATTAGCCAGACTCCTGAAGACACCGGTCCTGATTATTGTGGACGTGTCCATGACAACCCGAACCATAGCGGCAGTCATCAAGGGATGTCAGGTCTTTGATCCTGATCTAAATATTGCAGGGGTTATCCTGAACAGGGTGGCCAATCCGAGGCAGGAGGGGTTGATCACGGGCGCCATTGAAAAATATTGTGGAATACCTGTGGTAGGAGCTGTCCCTAAATTTAAGGAGAACATCTTTCCCGAAAGGCATATGGGGCTCGTTCCATACCAGGAGAGAAATCGTGCCGAGAAAGCGATCTCATGGGCAAAAAAAACGGTCCGGGAAAACCTCCAGTTAGATCAAATTTGGAAAATTGCCCATGGAGTTGAGCCGATCGTGGCAGTCTCCGAAGATATAGTCTCAGAATCAATCATAACTGCCAATCATCCCTCCCCACGGATCGGTTTCATCAGAGACCGGGCGTTCTGGTTCTACTATCCTGAAAATCTGGAACAGTTAGAACGACTGGGAGCTATTCTGGTTCAAATAGATGCTATTTCAGATAAGGAGCTCCCATCTTTGGACGCCCTCTATATCGGGGGCGGATTTCCAGAGACCCAGGCCCGGGCACTTGCGGATAATAAAACCTTCAGAGATTCCCTGAGAGAGGCAATCGAAGAAGGGCTGCCGGTCTATGCGGAGTGCGGGGGGTTCATGTATTTAGGGGAACGGCTCCTTGTAGACAACAAGTCCTACCCCATGGTTGGGGCACTCCCCGTGGAATTCATCCTTCAAAGAAAGCCTCAGGGGCACGGCTATACCGTTTTAGAAGTTGTCGGCCAAAACCCCTACTATCCCGTGGGCGAGCTCTTGCGAGGCCATGAATTCCACTACTCCAAACCTGTGTTTACCAAAGAGATGAACCTGAAATTTGTCTTCAAAGTCGACCGCGGGCGTGGTGTTGATGGCATAAGAGACGGGATTTGTAAAAAGAATCTGTTGGCTACCTATACCCACGTGCATGCGGCAGGGAATCCCAACTGGGCAAAAGGCCTTTTCAGCGCAGCCCTTGAGCACCAAAAAACAGGATAATTTTTTTGAAAAATGGAAAAAGAATATTTGACAATACAAAAAAGGAGAATTATAGTAGAAAACTTAGTTTCAATTTGATAGAAAGCCATAGGTTTTCAGGCAAACGAGTTCTATAAATTGTAAATGGGGAAGATATTTTAAGTAAGGGAGGTTATAGAGTATGCCGACAGTAGAGTTTGAGGGTAACACCTACAATGTTGATGAGGACGGTTTCATCGACGATTTCACCAACTGGAATGAGCCATGGATGAGGCATGTAAAAACAACGGAGGGTATTGAGGAACTGACCGACGAGCATTTTAAGGTCGTTGAAGTTCTCCAGGCGTATTACAAAAAGAACGGGATTGCCCCCATGGTCAGGATTCTTTCCAAGGTCACCGGATACAAGCTCAAGTATATCTACGAGTTGTTTCCCTCAGGACCGGGCAAAGGCGCATGTAAAATGGCAGGATTGCCAAAACCGACTGGCTGCGTCTAATTCCACAAAATCCATTTCCAGCCAACAAAAGGCGCAGAAGACACCCTCATTAGGTTGTCTTCTGCGCCTTTTCTTATCAACCCGGAAGGCCGTAGGGCCCTATGACTCGGATCTTTCAAGTCTTACTTAGAGCAAGTCTACCTTGTGGTTGTCAACGTTTTTTGTAAAGTTCCGGTCTTCTCTCTGGAAGGAAATATCTCATCCTGTGTTTTCTCACATCCAGGAGCATCTCAACCTCAAGCTCCGCAAAAAGGATATAATCGTCCTCCCCCACATATTTGGCCAACACCCGGCCGTCAGGCCCTAAGACCACTGCAACCCCTGGAAATGAAAGGCCTTCACCGGTTTTACCCACCTGGTTGCATGCCACAACAAAGAGACCATTATCAAAGGCCCTGGCAGGGAGATGCCTTAGCCAGCTTTGTAGTTTTCCCTCCGGATCTCCCCTCGGAGAGGCGTGGGGGACAAAAAGCATGTCAGCCCCCATGAGGGCCATAGTGGTGCTGATCTCAGGGAAATGGGCCTCGTAGCAGAGCTGTACTCCGAACGAGGTATTTCCGGACCTGAAAAGCTCGATCTTTTGTCCTGCAGAGTAGCTCCCGGTTTCAGTGGGTGCGAGATGTGTTTTCCTGTAGAGGCCGATCAGTCCATCCGGGCCTGTTATAGCCTGGGTGATATAGGGTCCTCCATCAGTAACGATCTCTATGAGCCCAGCGATAAGGACCAGGCGCATCTCCCGTGCCATCCGAACCAGCCGATCCACGATCCTTTCCGCATCCCCAGTTTTGTAAATGCCACCGGGAGATTCCTGTATATAGCCGGTTACGGAAAGCTCGGGGAAACATACGATATTTGCCCCCTTAGCCGAGGCCTCTGAAGCGATGACCCGGATTTTATCGAGGTTTTTGTCGACCTCTCCGGAGGTGGAATGCATGCAAACAGCGGCTATCTTTAGATTTTCCATGGGTGAAGTTCTCCCGGCATGGCTCATGACGTGGTTAGTGTCCATCCATAAATGGTCTTTTTGCCCAATATCTGCGTTATGCTAAAAAAATAATCCTCGGAATATCAAATATATACCTGTGGTTATTTTTTCCGCATGCCTTGATCTTGAACAAAAATCCTCATTTCTGGACGGACACTGGTTAAGATCGGAAAAAGAGGGCCAGGAATCAGATTACATCAGTGGTAGTTGTTTATCACTTCTTAGTCCTTTGAGTCAAACTTGATCGAAACTCCGGGCCATCATCCGGAAAACCTCTTTGACAACAGGCCGAGCTTTGTATAGGAAAGGGATAGTTTATAGTAGGGGATTGTTTTTGGGGTGATTTGATACACGCTCTCTGGAAAGATTCGGACTCTGTTAACGGAAAAAACTGGAAATTTGAAACTGGAAACTCGGTAGGCCTCTGTGATCTCTGTGTGCTCTGTGAGAGATAAAGGTCTAAGAATATGAAAATACTACTCATATATCCCTATTGTCTCGAAGAGAGGCTTAGTGAGGAAGATGTGGGTGTGCCTCCTATTGGCCTTTATTATGTGGGCGCTGTCCTAAAGGAAAACCATTACGATTGCGAGATATTGAACTGGTACAGTATCAACAGGACACCAGGGCTTATCAAAAAGATTCTGGTCGAGAAAGGGCCGGACGTGATCGGCCTTTCTGTGTTTCACGCAAATCGCTGGGGCGCCATAGAAATAGCCAGGATTGCCAGGCAGGTTGACCCGTCGATTACGATCGTCTTTGGCGGGATCGGAGCCACCTTTTTGTGGAACCATTTCCTTACCCATTTTAGGGAGATAGACTTTTGTGTCTTGGGGGAAGGGGAGTACCCCTTCTTGAATCTGATAAAATCGATTGAAAAGGGAGATCGAACAGGTATTGAAGAAATTGACGGCATTGCATTCAGGAAAAATAACAAAATCGTTAGAACTGAAAGCGCCACTGCTATCGAGAATCTTGATGAACTCCCTACCCCTGCAAAATATTTCAGATATCAACACGTTACTTCCACACGTGGGTGCCCTGGAAACTGCACCTTTTGCGGGTCCCCCCTGTTTTGGGGCCATAAGGTAAGGTTCCACTCTCCTGGGTACTTTGTAGGCCAGTTAGAAATCCTCCACAAAAAAGGAATAACCTTCTTCTATTTCTCAGACGATACCTTCATGCTCAAAAAGGATCGAGTCGTAGAGATCTGCAAGACAATCATTGAAAAAAACCTCAAGATCTCATGGGCAGCTATCTCCCATGTCAACTTTGTGGATGAAGAGGTCTTGTCATGGATGAGAAAAGCCGGCTGCACCCAGATCAGTTATGGTGTTGAAAGCGGGTCAGAGAGGATAAGAAAACTGTTAAACAAGAATATCAGGACCGACCAAATCAAAAACGCCTTTGCATTGACAACCAAGTACGGCATTTTGGCCCGTGCTTATTTTATCTACGGGTGTCCGGGAGAAAGCTGGGATACCATTCAGGAGACCATAGATCTGATCCATGAAATCAAACCACTGAGCATCATCTTCTATATACTCGATATCTTTCCGGGAACAGCTCTCTATGCTGATTTTGTGAAACAATCAGGGGTTACGGATGATATGTGGCTAAAGCAGATAGAAGATATTATGTATTTTGAAACAGACCCCGATCTGAGCCGGAAATTAGTCTTAGCCTTTGGTGAAAAATTGAGGGCCGAGTTCCATGAAGGGCTGCCTGCATTTGTGGATTCAATTGACCTGTTAGACAAAAAGGAGTTTTATGAACTGCATGCCGATTTTCTCTCAAGACTCGGGATGACCTTCAGCCACGGGGATTATGCCAGGATCAAAGCAATCAGGAAGAAACAGAAGATCGCCGGAGGACTCTATAAAAGATCCTTAGACTATTACCCAAATGATCGGGCCTATTTGGGGTTAGGGATTATCAGACAGCAGGAGAGGGACTTCCGGGGATCTGTCAGCGTCCTTTCCGAGGGGATTCGGTTTTTTCCCGACAACGAGCAATTGAACATCTGCCTGGGACTAAGCCATATGAACTTGGGCAAATACGCCAAGGCGCTTGAATGTTTGTTGAAGTTCAGAGATTCGGAACACACGGCTCCTCACATAGCAGAGTGCTATCGGGCATTGGGAGATCATGAAACGGGAAATCGCCCGAATCCCTAACCTGCCGCAGTTAACTTCTGTGCTTCTTTTCTTTTGTAGCATCGATGGGTGATATCAAGAAGTTGGGCTGAACCGAGTCCTTCACATTCCCCCTCGAATAGCATGCCAAGCTTAAATGTGATTTCGTCATGCTCCTTTACAGGAATAGAACCCTTTGGTCCCGTTAGAAACAATGCATTGCTCTCAATTTTAATCATAGTGCTTCC
>JAUWPC010000041.1 GCA_030611815.1 Desulfobacteraceae bacterium | reverse complement strand
ATGTTCGACCCTGTATCCTTTTTCGATGGTGAGTCCCAGTAGATTCTTCACAATCATCTTATTGACATTGCGGTGACCCACCAGCAAGGTGTGCCCGGAATCCGTCACGGCATGCATGATTTTTTCCAGTGCGGGCAGGATGCGTTGATCGAGCATCCTGAGATTCTCAGCCCCGCCCGAGAGCACAACATTTATCTCGTCTTTAAGGAAATCGCGGTACATTTGCCTGGAGAACTCGTCTGAAAAGTTGACCTTATGCTCGCCCTCGAAAACGCCGAGCCTGGCTTCATCGAGTTCCGACACTGTTTCGATCGGGACGTCTTTTTCCTTGCTTAAGGGACGAGCTGTCTCGACTGTTCGCTCAAGTGTGCTGGTGAAGATCCGGGCAATTCCAACCTCTTGAAGGGCAAAAAACAGGTTTTTCCTCTGCCTGAAGCCCTCCGGGCTCAGGGGCCTGTCCTGCTGTCCCTGGATGAGATTCATGGCATTCCAGTCGGTTTGACCATGACGGGCAAGGAGGAGGCAATTTTCTGCAAGTTCATCCAGGAACTGCCGAACGGACTGGTATCGCACAGACATTTTCGTTCAAATCTCCAAGCTGCTCAGGAACCCCTGGTGGAAAGTATGTATATACGCCAAAGGCGAAAGATGAGATTGAGGTAAAGGGCGCAGGTCATACTGATTATAAACCATTTGACTATCCCGGCAGAACCTGAAAAAGCGTAAACTATGAGCACGATAGAGATAAAGAGGAAACGGATATCGCTTCCGGCGCAAATCCAGCAGAACAACGACTCGATAGACTTCTTTGGATAATTTTGTTGAAATGCGGACCGGTACTTTTCAGAAGAATTCGTAATCATAAAAACGGCGCCCATATAGGCAAAGAACCAGGCTCCCCACGTCAAATCAGGGGCCGCCTTTTGAACAGAGAGAAGGAGGGCGCTCGTAAAAAGAAGCTCGGCGCCCCTGTCGACCATGGTATCGTAAAAATCTCCCAGCTTATTCCCACTCTTTGTAAGCCGGGCGATTTCACCATCCACGCAGGACCAGAGGCCGAATAACTGAATGAATAATACCCCTATGATAGGAAAGCCAAAATAGATGAAGAGAGCTCCGGCAATAGCATGAAAAAAGTCGATGAGGGTTGCCATATTGGCCGTGACTCCCGCTTGCACACAGAATCGTGTTATGTAACACGAAATACGACGTTGTACCAGGTAGCAGTAGATACCGTCGCTCTCCCTTTTGGCAAGATTGGGATATTTGGTGTCATCCTTTAATAACATTGGATTTCCATCAAGAGAGTTTGATATTGTTCAGGGTTAAATATTCTTGAAGGTTTTCAAGGAATTTTTCTATGTCGTCACAAGAGATAGCGCCCATATTGGCGAGCCGAAAGGTATCTTCTTTTGCCCCTTTTCCCGGATAAATAGTAAAGCCACGCCAATACAGAAAATCGTGCATCTCCGTAAAATCATAGTTTTTATCCCGGGGTTCGATTATGGCCGTAAGAATTTTAGCATGGAACTTCTCTTCAATAAGAAATTTAAAACCGAGCTTTTTGAGCCCCGCGGTCAGTACCCGGTACATTTGGGCATACCGGTCGGCGCGGCCCTCTTCCGTTTCAATGAAATACTCGTTAATAGCCTGGCGAAGGGCATATAATATCTGTACCGGCGGTGTAAATTGCATCTCGCCTTTTTCAGATAAGAACCTGTAGTTCTGATAGAGGTTGAAATAGAAATTACGCGGCTTCAGAGCTCCGCTCTTCTCAAGAGACTCGCGGTTGCAAATAACAAATCCAACCCCCGCCATGCCCTGGATGCATTTGTTGGATGATGACATAAGATAGTGGATTCCCAAATCTTTGACATCGATAGGGATTCCTGCAAAGGAGGACATTGCATCAACGATAAGTTCCAGGTGGTATTTTGAGGCAAGATTGGAAACAGCCGTGAGATTGTTAAGGATGCCAACGGTTGTTTCGTGATGGACCACCGCTATATGGGAAATTAGATCTTTGTTTTCAATGATAATCGTTTCAACCTCTTTGAAATCGATCGGCTCACCCCAGTCAATTACATAATCGATGTGCCTGATCCCGAATCCGTCGCAGATCTGTTGCATCCGCTCACCATAGGCCCCGTTGTTGAGAATGAGAGCCGTCCTGTCATCGGGGATTACCGAGGTCAGACACGCTTCTAAGGCACCGGTGCCTGAGCTTGCAAAAAGGACTGCTTCATACAGTTCCCCGCCATGTACAATCCTCACCAGGTCCCTCCTGATCCCCTGGACAAGTTCACCAAACTCTTGCTCTCTTGGACATATATCCTCAACGACCATTGCATATTTAACCGAGTCAGTGGTCGCTGCGGGACCGGGATTCAGCAAAACGGTGCGTTCTATGTTCTTTTTTATAGATACTGCTCGGTCCTTTTCCCCTATGAGGGGGTAAACAGTATCCCGGGCATTCTTGTAATGATCTTCATCGTCGATTTCCATCCAGGCAGGTTTTTCAATAAAGTCATAGTTGATTGATCGACTATTGCACAGGTCGGTCAAACAGTCCTCGTAGTCGTATCGTGGATGTCTATCGAACATATTCTTTGCATGCCCCACCATTTCCCGGTAAAGATCAAGGGAAATGCGTGATATGCCTACAAGTTCACCGCCAAGGTGCTTGATTTTCTTTATATCTTTTGACAAATTGACAATCGTGTCCCCGTCTACTCCCACATACACTTCATCACCGAGGCCGGTCCGGCCCGATACCAGGATGGAGTCGGAATAAATTGAGTTATGCAGGGTCTGGAGCATATTATATTCATAGATCAGGTCTGATTCGAGAAGCAGGATGTCACCGTAGATACGCTCACGGGCCATGAAGAAGGAGTACATGCTCCCGGTTTCGGCAAAATCAGGGTTCTTTATTGTCGAGACAAAGGGATATTTCTTTGCCAGCGCATCGTAGTATTCATGCCGGTATCCGTTTATAATGACAATATCCGTGACGCCGGAACGTACCAGTTTGGCGATCGATTCTTCAATGATCGGCTTCTCGCCCAGTTTTAAGAATCCTTTGGGTTTATCATCCACAACACCCCTGAGCCGGGAACCGGTCCCCGCCGCTAATATAACGGCCTGCCGCAAATTTCTCATATTCTTAGATGCCTTTCAATAATTCTGAAGATAGCGAATAAATCGTTCCTTTACATGGACGGGTGTCACGGATGGTCTGCCCAGATTTGTCATTGCACCTTTCCTGGTCTTGAAATGAATAAAGACCGGCTCCTCAAAGGTTGTTTGCAGGAAATCGGCCAGCGCATCCAGGTTGTCGGTCGCAAATGTGCGTCTGTAGCCGAAACCCGTGGCCACAGTTGAAAAGGAAACACCATCCGATACGGTCCTCTGCCCGCCAGTGGAATCGTGAACTTCATTGTCAAGCAGTATATGGACCAGATTTCCGGGCTGGTATGCCCCGACAGTAGCCATTGTTCCGGTCCTCATCAGCAGCGCGCCGTCCCCGTCCACCACATAGATTCTCATCCCCGGTTTATTGATGGCAATACCCAGCCCTAAAGGGAGGGCGCAACCCATGGAACCGACCATGTAGAGTTGGTTGTCGCGATCGTCAAGTGCCCAGAGTTCGCGGCCTGTAAAGCCGGTTGTGGCAATAACGGCGCTTCCCGGGTCTGAGATCCCCTGTATTACCCTGAGCGCATCCTCGCGAGTTGATCTCTGATTATAAGGAACGGCAAAGCTCTCTTTTCTCATGCACTCAAAATGAAAAGTCCTGTCGTTCTTCGGGGATTTCAATTCATATGGTTCCACATCATTTTTTCTCATGACAAAGGCAAAGGGGAGGCCTTCCGCTTCCATATACGAATCCGCCCTGTTGAGAGCGGCATCGATCTCGTCCGGCCGGTTTGGAAAGTACTCCCATTTGATTCTCATGACATCAAGCATGGAAAGGGTAATGGGACCCATGAGTTGATGCTGGGGCTCGTCCGGCGGCCCTCCTGGCTCGCCGCGAAGGGTGATTATGAGGAGCAAAGGGATCTGTAGAGTATGGGCCAGGGATGTTAATGGATTTACCGCATTACCCAGACCGGAGTTTTGGAACATGACGACGCTTTTCCCGCCCGCCAGTACGGCGCCCGATGCCATGGCGATTGCATCGCCTTCGTTGGTGGCACCAACAAAATTGAATGCCTCATGGTCTATGACATAGTTGATAAACGGTTTGAGATAGGAACAGGGGGTTCCCGTAAAAAAATCATAACCGAGTGCGGAACATGGCGCCAGGAAGTCGCCTGCTTTTATCATATATTATATTCCTTATTTGCTAATGCCGGGTAAATTTCCCGGTTTCCGGGAGTGCATCGAAATCCTGAAGGTTGATAACAGCCGGTCCATCAATATTCTGAAGTTCTAAGATGTCAGGCCCTATGGCGCCATCTCCCCGCGGCAGGTATTTTTTTTCAGCGGCTCGTAATTCATCGTAATTTTGAAGTTCAAAGACATTCAGCAGGGATGCGATTTCATGCTCGGCCCGGACAAGCGACTGGGATTGATATATCTGCGCGGCCGTGTTTTCCATGGCCGTAATACCGCTTCGCAGGAGGTGGTTGGCCCAGATTACAACACTGATACCGCTGTCCCGAAACACACGTGTAGGCGTCTGAAAGTATTTTGTGGGAACGATTACAACGGGGCCGCGGTTTCCCCACTCCCGCATGAAGGTTCCAATCTCACTTGAATCAGTGACCTTACTGTGGATCAGGATCGCGTCTGCGCCTGCCTCGTGATAGGCCTCTGCCCGTTTCAGGGCCTCGGCAAGCCCCCATCCTGAGATAAAGGCTTCTACCCTGGCAACAATACAAAAGCTGTCATCCGCCTGGCTGTCCTTCCCTGCCCTGATTTTGCCGCAGAACTCTTTGATATCGGCAAGAGGCTGCCTTTCGCCGACAAAACTATTTGTCTTGGGAAAAAGTTTGTCTTCGATACAGACGCCTGCAACACCCCGCTGTTCAAGCTTCCTGACCAGGCGGCGCATATTGTTATAATTGCCGTATCCCGTATCCCCGTCAAGAAGAATGGGGATCTTAACGGCATCGGTCATAAATTCAACGATTTCCAGTACCTGGGTCCAGCTCAATTCATTACAGTCACGAACACCCATAGATGCGCTAATGGCAAGACCGCTTGCCCAGATACAACTAAACCCCGCATTTTCAACAATTTTAGCTGAAAGACCGTTATGGGCCTCCATCAGGAATTCCAGATCCGGGGAATCCAATAATTTTTTGAGTGATTCTGTCTTTTTCATAGGCTACTCCTTATTTTTAACATTCTCGTTAATATTTCACACAAAAGACGCACACATCGCGAGATCGAGCTCGCAGTCATCCTCCGGACTCAATAAAGGCGAGGACCTCTTTCAGGGGTTTCTTGACTGCCGGAAACCCGGTGGGGCGATATCTTCTGTGATTCAAGGCAGATGGAAAGCAGTATTCCATCCAGTCATTGCATTTGAAATAGGTGTTCAAAATCTTCTCAGATCTATTCGGAATCAACACCGAGAAATCATGAAATCTTTTTCTCTGCAATGGGAAAAAGTCTTCCTTGTTATAGACGATCTTTTCAGGGGGCAAGGTCATTCCCCCCCCTTTGAGATTGTGTTCCCATATCCCCAGCCAGGGAAACTTCCATGAAACACCTGGTATGCTTTCCCCCGTTTCATGGTAAATGCGGTAGCCGCAACGTTTCCTGGTCTTAAAGAATGGCAGAAAAGGAATGCGTCTCAACATACGAACATCTTTGAGTAATAAATACCCTTTCGTCTCAAACCCGGGCCAGCATCGTTTTTCAAATCGTTCAATGTCAAAGATGATAATATCCAGATCATCATCCCAGGGAATGAAATCACCGTGGCGAAGCAACCCAAGCAAGGTACCAAACATGAGACAGTAATCAACGCCTTCCGCCGTAAGGATTTCATCAGCATCTTTCAATAGCCTGAGCGCTTCATCCTTTTGATCGAAAAACCCTGTTTTCTTGAAATATTCCAGCCCGTTTCTGCCCATATTCATATTTCCATTCTTGTATATATTTTAAATAACTTTTTAATATAACAATAAAAAAGACAATTAGGAAGTTAAATCGTGATATTCAGGATTATCACAAAAAATCCTCCTCCTATCCCCTTCAGATTCATGAAAAACCTGCCCTGTCATTTATTCTTTACCGGAGGGTCTATACGGTGATCGAATTGGACGACGCAGGAGTGATTGATAGTGAGTGTCGATCCATAAATGGCTATTTTCCGCAATCTCAGCGTCAGACTCAAATTTTAATCCTCGAAATACCCGAATGTATTCCTGTGGTTAAAATCTTCGTCTTCCTTGATCTTGCAAAAACTATCTCATTTCTGGATGGACACTAATGAGTAAAAATTATAGAGGTTATGGCAGTTGTTGCTGGATTGGAGTCCCTTCGAAACAGCTCAAATTTCGAGTTGCGATTCTTACTATCCCGCCTATCATTTATGGCGAAAGGTAATTAAACCATGGGAGGGATCATACGGTGAGACACTTACTTCGACACGGTCTCCAACCATCACCTTAATTCGGAATTTCTTCATCCGCCCGGCAAGACGGCCCCTAACGGTAATGTCATTATCGCAACGAATTTCCATAATCCCGGGGCCCAGAACCTTGGTCACTACACCATCCAGTTTTATTAAATCGTCCCGACTCAAGATATACCTCTTGGCGGTATTAAACCTCTTTTAGTCAATTTCATCATTAGTCATCCGAAACAAACATATTTTCAGTTAACCTAAAAAAACCTTTTAGATTTTTCAGCCAATATACTTCAAAAACTACATTCTGGCTATTAAAAGAAATGACCTGGCGCCTTTTTGAAGACGCATAAATCATATGAAAGTTATCGTGATTCCCAACTTTGTATATGAGCGCAGCATGCCCGTCATTTAGAACAATTAAATCACCGTTTTTCAATTCATCGCGCTGAACCTCAACCGTATTCCTTAAAAGCCTTTTCATTGGCATGTATCCTTTAAATCTCAGTCCTGCTTGTTTGGCAGCTTCATGATAAATCAAACAGAATAGATGAGAGTTGTCTAATGCCCTGGATTTTTTAAGATCTTTGCCGAATCCATAAGGTATGCCAATGTATTTTTCTGCAATATCTGATATCTTGTTTTCAAGAATCCCTTTTTTGTTTTGAACGGATACTATTTCTGCACTATTGCCTGCATGGGCCATGCAAATAAAAAAACTGACACACATTATCATTGAAAATATTGTGAGGGATATGCCTTGAATGATCTTTTTCATTGTAAGTCTTCTTTTTGAAACAAAGTTGGCAAAATCGGTTTCGGGCAAGTGGGCCTTTCCAGTGCGATTTTCAATAAGACGATTCCATTCTTCTATCTCTGCGCCTTTCTTCCCGCTTTTCAATCTCTTCGGCAAAGAGATCGAGACGCAGAGGACAGGGAGATTGATTATGGTCGACATACTGGCACTCAAGTTGATTGCATTGTACAAACAGTTCGTGTATTGGTTTGCGACTGAGGGAAGGTTTAACTTTTAAAGCAATTTTGACATCCTCAGATACAACAGTACAAAAATAATCTTTTTCCCTACGCTTTGGCAATGGTTTTCTCCTTCCTTTCACGGGCACGGCGGAACATCCGTGATATCTTGACTTACTCGCTCTCATCTACCATGATCTTTCACTTCATTGCAGGTTTCGAACAATTGTCGCTGGATGTCTTTTGACCCGTAATGGAGGGGACTTCCGGGATGATATCACGCAGAAATGGGATGATCTCCCTTCTGCAGACAACATCAAAAACATATTTCAGCATCACATTGCGAAACATTCTATGGGTGTTTGAACGCGCCAGGTATTCCACAATCCTTCCGGCAATAGTGAGTGGGTGATCGTCTAAACGAAAAAAACAGACATCCTCTCCCACCTCCAAAAATGGCGGGATTTCTGTGCAGGCAATCGGAAGTTTGATCAGTCCAGCCTCAAGGAGTGGAAGGCCAAAACCTTCATCCTTGCTGGTCATGAGCAGCAGGTCGGCCATGAGATAAAGGTCGCGGATGAAGATGCGGTCCGGAACAAGCTTCTTTCTGTCACTAAACCTGTATTCGGCCAAAATTGCAATATTGTCCTGCATCCCGAGTTCTTTTATCCAGTATTTGAGTCTGCGGTAATAGGGGACAGCCTTTTCCTCATGGGGATCATAGGCTCCTGTCATGATAAAAAGGATATTATAGCCCAAATTCCTGATGCCCCGGATGATGTGGATGGAGAGTTCCAGATTCTTGCGAGGGGTCATCCTTGAAGGCTGAACCACGACCAGGTCACGACTAAATATGTCAAGCTCTTCTGCCAGTTTTATGGACAAGGGGTCAAGATAGAAGAAGCTCGCAGGATCAATCCCATCATGAATGACCTTCCATGAGACGTCTCCGAAAAGTTCATTGAACATCCGTCTTCTTGACTCCGAAATGGTCACGTAATGGATATTTGGATGTGAGCGTTTGAGCACGTTCCAGGGGTGATCCTCGAGGGATTCCGGATAATTTGGTTGTAGATAAGGGGAATCATGGGCCCAACTCACAATTACTGGACCGTTTCCTGATGCGGCCAGGCGACGCAAAGCCAGGGTAAGAGGTAGATTGAACGGCATGTGCAGTACATTATGCGCCAGAATGACATCAAAATCATGGGCCCAATCTTTCAGGATTTGATATAT
This sequence comes from Desulfobacteraceae bacterium, assembly GCA_030611815.1. Lineage (GTDB taxonomy): Bacteria > Desulfobacterota > DSM-4660 > Desulfatiglandales > Desulfatiglandaceae > Desulfacyla. Next base: position 6,058 of record JAUWPC010000041.1, on the reverse strand, counting down.
CCTGTTGGTGAGTCGCTTGATATGTTTATGATTGCCATTCCTGGAGTGTTTTTGGGCCTTGAGGATGCTGGGGTGTTTTGATCCCAACAACGGCTCTATGCGCACCGGAAACAGGTCCGTGAAGACCTCGCCCATGCCTGCCAGGATGGAGACGGACTGGCCCAGCCTGTGAAGAATGAATGCATGTTGACGGACAACTTCTTCCACACCACCCACTACAGGAGGGCAGGAGTAATGAAGAATCCCAATGCGCAAAACCTTATCCATTACCTCATCCTAACCCGGATAAACCGGGAAAGCGCCTAAAGTTTGAAGTGCCTAAAGTTAAGGTACGCCTTCGGCGCTGCAATTTTAAATAAAGACAAGCTTGCTTCGGCCAGATAGAATGGCGATTCCTGAAGCGTATCTTTTTTTCTAACAAAAATGACCGAACCCTTGACTTTGGAAACTTGAAAATTAAAAGCCAGCCAACAACCGAACCGAAATCTAAATGGACAGCATTCCTTAACTTTAGGCACTTTAGGCACTCCAAACTCTAAACTTTGCGTACTTTAGCTCACTTTAGGCACTTTAAACTTTAGGCACTTTCCCCGGTTTATTCGGGGTAGGAGGTAATAATGCCCGCAACAATTAATGTAAAAACCGGTTCAAGAATAGATATGGTAGATATTACCTCGCTGGTGAGCGGGGAGGTTTCAAAGGCCGATGTGACCGACGGAATCTGCGTGGTTTATGTTCCCCATACCACGGCCGGAGTAACCATCAATGAGGGAGCTGATCCCGCAGTCTGTACTGATATTATTCGGAAACTGAATGAGCTGGTTCCCCCTAACGACAGGTATCGTCACATGGAAGGGAACTCCGACAGCCATATCAAGACATCGATCATCGGCAGCTCGGTTACAGTGATTGTCGAAAACGGCCGTCTGGTCCTCGGGACCTGGCAAAAGATTTTTTTCTGCGAGTTTGATGGCCCGAGATCCCGGAAGGTCTATGTCAAGGTGGTTAATGATTAGAGTGGAGCGTTTTCTGTATTCCTTTAAGGCCCCTAACGCTTAAGCCGTTAATTGTCAAATGAGGCTCACTGATTCCAGGTCCAATCCTATCTCCCTGAGCCAATCCTGAACCGCCTCGTAAAGCAATCTGTAATAATTTTCACTCCCGCCTAATCCCCGTCTGCCAAAGTAGTAGTTGATTTCTAAAAAAAGGGGCTCGGGGTCTTTGTTCGCGATGGGGAATACAAAATCGATGGCCGCCAGGTTGATTCCGGTTTTATCGGAAAGGAGGAGGGCCTGAACCTTCCCCTTTTCTTGAAGATCAGGCTGCCAGTCATGATCGACAATTGCACCCCTGCTGATCGTGGTTATCTCCTGCCCCGGTTTTATGGGTCTTTTCCAGTAGGTGATGACCCGCTTTCCGATAACCACTGCCCTCAGCACATTCCCGCCACAGGGGATATACGTTTGGGTAACAAATCCCTTCAGGCCGGATCTTTCCCGAAGGGCAAGGTTATCCAAGGCTTCCTTCAGGGCAGTCCTATTTTCAATAAGTAATACACCCTCTCCCTCGTGGCTCATATCCTCTTTGATGAGGAAAGGAAGGTCATGAGGAAGGGCCTCCGGCTTATGATGGGTTTTCTTGAATTCTCCGACTGTTGCCCAGGAAAACGTTTCCGGGTGTGGTAGCCCGAAATCTCCAAACAAGAGGCTCTGACCGATCTTCCCCGGATATTTGATGCGAGCCTCATAGTTGGGAAATAGCGGCGCATCGGATGTGGCACAGAGTTGGTAGAGATCCTGGGTAGATGCCTGGGGGAGAATAATGGCCTCTGCCTTTTTAATAGACTCCAGATCATCTGAATCAAGAGGTCTATCTCCAAGGATAATCTGAATATCAGTATCAAAGCATGGATGAAAGGAAAGGATCATGGTTTGACTTTGTCCTGTCGGGTGACTATAGTTTCGCAACATACCTTATATTATAGGAGTAAGACAATGCCCATTTTTGAATTCAGGTGTGCGGCTTGCGGCGAGGTGTTTGAAAAGCTTTTCATGAACTCAGATGAACAGGTGGATATGACCTGTCCCCAATGCAGCGCCGAATCGATTGAACGGGTAGTCAGCAGGACCAACTATGCTATCGGTGTGGGTCCTGGCGGCAACCAGCCCAAAATTACCGCAAAATCATGCGGAGATTCCAATCAATGCATGACCCTTGACCTGCCAGGGCATGCTAAATGAGCAAACAAGAGCTGGATGATGATGACAAGGCTCATATCGCCGATATTTTTGATGAAGATGTCGTACCGCGGCTCATGATAATGCACGCACGAACTGGTAATATAAACTGTGACTTCGCTGGAGCGGAATATAAGAACTGGGTTGTCGAGTTCAGGTCCACTCGATTCGGTTTCGAGATTGTTGATTTTGAGTATGATGAAGACTCAAGGAGTTTTGAGCTTGCTCCCCGGCGATTAGTTAGAGATATAACCGAACCCGGATAAACCGGAAAAGTGCCTAAAGTGAGCTAAAGTGCCTAAAATTATGGTAACCACTGAGGGATATATGACAGATCTTTCGCAAACATGATCTGATTTGAATGAATTGGTACTAACATGTTTGAAAGTAAATTTTTCGGAAGAGAACCAATAAAAAAACCTCTATGCCCTTTTTGCGGATCGCTCATTGAGGGACCAAAGGAGTTGAGCACCAGAAGGGCCGGGGAGATGCCAGTGGGCTCATGTTCATGCGGCGCTGTCTATGCATGTGATGAAACCGGACACAATCTTGGCTCCGCCATGATTGAGGCCTTGGTATTCGGATGCAACATGGACTGGGATCTTGCATGGGGGTTGGAACCTGAAGAGGATTACCTGCAGGAAATAGTTGAGAATTATGACCTCAACAACCATCTGATCATCCCGGGTGGTGCCTATGAAGGGAGAAGAATCGCCGGAGCCTTATATTTTATAAGGTTGCACAAGGATGTTCAGGAAGTTACTTCTGAAGGAGTCCGGGAAAGACTTGCTAAGGCTGCTCCAGCTTCATCTGATTCATCTGCAGGGCATGCAAGAAAAAAAACCTTGTCAAAAAGAGAGGTTGAGGAGTTTGTCAGGAAATATGAGATTGAGCCCATAGAAAAGGCCGCAGGTGAAGACAAGAAAATGATCAGGTACCTGCAGCGGCTTCTTTATTCGGGGGATGCCCAACTCCGTCAGAGGGCAGCCGAAACCCTTGGGAGGGTATGTGCAGTTATTGGTCAAAGAGACCCCGGAATTGTTTCCAAACTGCTTCAGGGACTATTTTATTCCATTGTAGATACAGCAGCCTTTTCATGGGGGGCCTTTGAAGCGATCGGAGAGATCATCAGCCACAGGCCGGACCTGTTTGGAGGATATGCGCCGCAGCTATATCAATTCGTTGCCGATGAAACGCGGAAATCTCAGGCCCTTCAGGCCTTGGGCAAAATCGCAAAATCAAGTCCGGACATCCTCCGCAAACACACCCTTCACTTCTTCGCTTTCCTGGAGGACCCTGACCTCACTGTGCGTGGTTATACTGCCTGGCTTATGGGTAACCTCGGAGCCCATGAGGCAAAGAAAGACCTTGAAAAGCTCCTGCATGAATCCCATGAGATCGAGATCTATGAAAACGGGAACATTAAGAAGAAAAGCGTGGGGCAGGTAGCGTCAGAGGCCCTGGAAAAGATAAGTGACTAACAAGACAGAGGTCGGGGTTCAGAGGTCAGAGGTCAGAAAAAACCCGTAACCCACAACACGTAACGCGAATGACCTAAAATGATCTAAAGTACCTAACCTGTATAATCCGGGATTTGGTAATTGTGTATGAGGAAATGAAAACAATCTCCTTAATCTAATCCCTAAATTCCTAAATCCATGGAAATAAAATATCTCTTCTCTTCCCCAAAGGGGGACATCTCCCTTGGGCCTGAAGACCTAACAAGACCCTTCTTAATCACACCCTCAGAGCGCCACCCCTTCCTGACCTTAGAAAACTATTTCGAGGCCATCAGGGCATTTATCTTGAGAGATCGAGGGAAACGCCTGGCCTACGCCCTCAAAGAGAGGCTAAATAGAGAAATAGATCCCGACAACATCCATAAGATACTGATCCGGAGTGAAAAGCACGGCGCCCTTTACCATCTCGCCAGCGTCGAGATTTTTGTTGATGATAAAGAAGTCAAGTTCGCTGTCAGCACAGCCGTCTCTGTAAAGGGAAAGGGGTTGTTAACACACGAATACGAGATACTAAAATATTTAAACAGCTCCCTCAGGCTGCCTTACCTGCCGAATGTCCACTTGAAAGGAGAAGTAGAATGTGATGCCGGGAATGGGAAGCATGAAACATTGTCTATGCTACTCTCTGAATGGTTTGAAGCCTACCATGAATGGCATCTTTCCATTGATAAAAACGATAACATCCAGAAGATCTGCATCTGGGACTTCCAAAACGGGAATCGAAATGCTTCCAAGGAAGAGGCCTTTGAGATCTTTCGGCAGGCATCAAAGATACTTACCCTCTACTATGACACCAAAGACTTCAACCAGATCTATCCCTGGCATCATGCAGCCGGTGACTTTATTGTGAAAACCAGGGACAGCAGCGTAGTTGTAAGACTTACAACTGTTAGGGAATACCAATCGATCATGAATTATTTTTCAGAAGAAACGGCCAAGCCGATGATCGCCATTGTCTATTTCTTCCTGAATCTGACTATCAGGATGCGATTAGATAAGCTGGATGGAGTGGGGGAAACGGTTTGGGCAGAGGGTTTCTGTGTGAACGCAACTACTGAAGGATTTTTCGATGCCGTCAGGATCATGGAGTCTGAGGGACGGTATCACTTGGGCAGACCCAAAGATTTGCTATCCCTTTTGAAGTCCTTTGGTGAAGAAGAGATCCGGGGGCTTTTTCATCCATTGGTTGACTGGTACCAGGAAGGAGATACAGCAGAATTCCGGGTCATACAGGCAAACCTCAGAAGACATGTCAATCTTTTGTATCATGCCCTCCAGGATTTTCGTCTATAAGTTCCTCCACAGGCGTTTTTATGACTTTTGAAACAGAAAGGAGAAGCGACGCCTTTTCAGCCTCCTTGTTTTCTTTTTTTTCAAAGAGTTCGGTGGATAGTTGATAAAGTTCCCGATGGATCCCGTCAAGATTAAAGGTGGGATAGGATTGCTCTTTTTTAAATCCTGATTTTCCGCAGACCCTCGGTGCGCCCTGAATCATGGTTGGGATTCCATAAACCCTGCATGTTATCGGTCGATAGGGATACAGAATGCACTCGTTATCATCATTAAGAAGCGGGCATCTGACCCTTGCTTTTGCGAGAGAATATCCTCTCATCTGTGGATCATCTTTGAATATTTCAAGTGTCCTTTCCAGCTTTTCAAGCTCTGTGTCCGCCTCAGAACCTCTTTGCAGAGCGGCATCCCTTTCCTCTTTACCAAGTTGATCAAAATCCTGTTTAAGGAAGACTGCCTCTATCAGAAAAAGCCCGAACACGGCGTGGCAGCAATCAGCACAATGAGGTTCGCATTTGATACATTCGTCAAATTCCCCCGCCATTCTCTCGAAGGCCTGATCAGCTTTTGACACCAGATTATCGTATGGTTCGAATAAATAAGAAATATCCATCGCTCTAATTTAACCACTCAACTACTCAACCACTTAACCACTCAACAATGCCGTTTTACCGGTAAGGTTCCAGCACTTTCATGAATTCCGGATGGGGCTCAAATCCCAGTTCAATGGCCTTGTCCAAATGTTCGATCGCCTTCTTATACTCATCATTATTAAAATATGCTGAAGCTAAGTTGTTGTGCCCGAGTGCAAAATCAGGCGCCATCTCCACCATTTTTTCTCCGGTCTCAATCGCCTTTTCCACATCATCGTTCTGAAGATAGGCGTTTGTCAGGTTGCTCCAGGCCTGAACAATCTCAGGATTCAGCTCAATGGCCTTGTTCAGGGCCTCAATGGCCTCTCCGGTTTTCATCATCTGGAGATAGGCAAACCCGAGGTTGGCATATCCCCTG